>JBCBGJ010000491.1:0-2158 GCA_038526925.1 Pseudomonadota bacterium | reverse complement strand
CGTCGACATAGCCGATCCCAGCACCAACATATGGCTGCAGTGCGCCTTGTTGGTTGAAGTCGTAATAGCCATTAAAAAACACACCCGTGTTGGTGATCTCACCGCGGCCGTCGGCAACAACTTGCGCGACCGTCACGCCCAAAGGATCCGCTGAGCTTGCGATCGAAGCCGCATCGAGCCCGTCAATGCTTCCGCCGCCCAAGGTCACGCCGGTATGGGTGTCGACATCAGATTGGCTGTAAACAAGCTCGACGCCCGCCCGAAGCCCGCTGCCATAGCGCGCACCAAACTCGCCAGACACGGCTGTTCCGCTATCGAACTCGGTCGTCCAGCCATAAGGCGTACCTGCAGCAACGTCCAAAGTGCTACCGTCGCCAAGATTTCCGGTTGTGAAAGCGCCAGTTGATCCAGAATTGTCACTATCATTTTGCTGGGCGATGCCAATCGATCCACCAACATAATATTCCTGGGCAGAGGCAGCGCCCACGATCAACAAACCTGCTGCAATGGCAGCGCCTGATTTAATGAGTGTCATACTCAACTCCTTGCATAATACGGGAGGCTTCTCCCCCGTCGCGAGACCAATTAGTATTCTATATACGATAGGCAATATTAAATTTTCTTTGGCTTGCTTATTGCTAGACGATCTGCACAACGCCCTCTGGGGAAATTAATTATCAGGACGTCACACATGCTGCCCAAACCGCGCGCGGACATCGCACCGAACACGCTCGACTTTGAAATTCTACCATTGGTGAAGCCAACAGGCTTTCGGGAGTATGATGCCCGCTGGTGGTTTAATGGCATCGGCCATGAAAAAACGCCCGAGCTGAACCTGACCGGCGTGCAAGCGCTCGGCCTTGGTATGGCAACCCTCTTCCATGAGCTTGGCGTCGAGCCAAAGGTCGTCACGGGACACGATTTCCGCTCGATCAGCCAGCCGATCAAAAACGCGCTTATTCTCGGCATGGTTCAAGGCGGCTGCGAAGTCCTGGATGTTGGTTTAGCGCTTTCGCCAATGGTCTATTGGAGCCAGTTTGAGCTTGATTGCGCCTGCTGTGCGATGGTCACGGCGAGCCATAATGAGAATGGCTGGACCGGCGTCAAAATGGGCGCCAACCGTCCCCTGACATTTGGCCCAGATGAGATGGGACGCCTGAAAGAGATTGTTTTGAACGGCGACTTCCAACCGCGCACTGGCGGCGGACATTTCCGCGTCGACGATATTCGCGAGAAGTACATTGATGCCGTCGCAGAGGGCGTCTCGATCAAACGCCCTCTCAAAGTGATCGCGGCGTGCGGAAATGGGACCGCCGGTGCATTCGCTCCAGATGCTTTGCGCAAAATGGGCGTCGAAGTCATCGAGATGGATTGCAATCTCGACAACACGTTCCCGAAATACAATCCAAATCCAGAAGACGCTGCCATGCTGCACGCCATGTCTTCCGCAGTGAAAGAACTCGGCGCCGACATCGCACTCGGGTTTGATGGCGATGGGGATCGCTGCGGCGTGATTGACAATACGGGCGACGAAATCTTTGCCGATAAGATTGGCTTGATGCTCGCTCGCGATCTTTCAAAAGAATATCCTGGCGCGAAGTTTGTCGTCGATGTGAAATCAACCGGCTTGTACAAAACAGATCCGGTGCTCGAGGCGAACGGCTCCACCGTCGACTATTACAAAACCGGCCATTCATATATTAAGCGCCGGACGACGGACCTTGATGCGCTGGCCGGGTTTGAGAAGTCAGGACACTTCTTTTTCCGTCCTCCGATTGGCCTCGGTTATGATGACGGCCTAATCGCGGCGAAAGCGATCCTGGAAATGCTCGATCGCAATCCAGACAAGACAATGGCTGACCTTAAAGGCGAGCTCGGAACCGCCTTTACATCACTCACCATGTCTCCGCATTGCGCCGACGAGATCAAGTATGAGGTCATCGATCGGATCGTCGAAGAGTATAAAGGCCTGCTCGGAACTGAGATCCTCGGGCGTAAGGTTGTGGATGTGAACACCGTAAACGGCGCCCGCGTCACGCTTGAAGATGGCTCTTGGGTGCTCGCCCGCGCCAGCTCGAACAAGCCTGAATTCGCTGTCGTGGTTGAAAGCATGCGCTCTCAGGAAGACATGGTCGCGCTATTCCGCGAAGAGGTGAAA
>JBCBGJ010000490.1:0-2163 GCA_038526925.1 Pseudomonadota bacterium | reverse complement strand
AGCGTGGTGCGGGTCTGACAAAAGCCTGCGGCACGGGGGCGTGCGCAGCGCTCGTTTGCGCAGCGAGAGCGGGGAAAACGGAGCGTGAAGCAAAGCTCATTTTAGATGGCGGCGATCTGTTTATCCATTGGGATGAAAAGACAGATCACGTGATCATGACCGGGCCAGTGGAGCTCGAAGAGAGCTTTACGGTTTAACGGCGAATGATCACGAAAATCCGTCTCTCATCGCATAGGCTGAGTCAGTTTTTTCTGCTCTGCTTTGCGATATATGGACTGGTTTTCCTCTCGATCTTAGCGCAGTTCACTCCAAACGTTTTCATGCTCGAGATGATCGCGAGCTTTCTGCCTCACCTGGTTTTACTCGGGATTGTGAGTTCGATCCTTTTGGCGCTTTTTGACGCAAAATTCTCAATCATAGGCATGGTGCTCACTCTGATCGCAGCGACGCCGTTTCTGACTTTTTCACAGTTCTTGTCACCGACAGAGGCTGAATGCCCGCCGACAAATTGCTTGACGGTCATCACCGCAAACGTTTTCGCTAGAACGGAGGCAACGATCGATTTGCTTGAACTGGCAGAGGTTGAAGGCGCCGACGTCGTCGCGATGAATGAATCGATCAATTTGATCCTAGCGTCGGAATACCGACCTTCCTTTGCAGCGTACGAAACGGTGATACATGCTGCGTGGGAAAACATGCCTAGACATATGGGTAATCCGATCACTTTATCGACAAACCAGCCGCTGCGCTTTCAAGATCGCGTCCTCCGCTATGATACAGGGGGGCGCGCATATATCATTGCAGATTTGGATGGCGATTGGTCAGGCACACGGCTTGTCGCCGCACATGCAATGACCCCCGTGTCGCGAACCGGTTTGCGAACACGAAATGCGCTTTTATCGGCCGCGGGCGAGGCGGCTGCTGAGTCAGATAGTTTTATCCTGATGGGAGACTTCAACCTCACCCCATGGACCCCCGCCTTCCGCAAGCTACCTGGCAAGCGTGCTGGCGACCCAAGGTTCACAAGCACATGGCCTGTAGCGCTGGGCCCATTCGGCATTCCTATTGACCACATCATGTTTTCTGATGATCTCGAACTGGTCGAATTCAAACCCCTGGAACCCGATATCTCTGATCATTATCCTATTTTGGCTCGGTTTCGACGCAAGGACTGAGCGGTGTCTAGAAATCAGACGCCGCGTAAAACGCGAATCCGACTGAGACAATACTGAAAAACGCCGCCAGTGAGATGTTCAAAACGGTCAACTCGCCTGGTCCTGACCGCCAGCGCCTGAAGGCTGTGATCAGTGCGCCAAGCCCGGCGCCAATTCCGGCAGGCAAAATCACGAGCACCAACACAAAACCCCAACCCATCGGATCATAGGTTTGAGTCACCAGTTTATAGATGACGAGCGCCGCGACCCCTGCTGCCGCAGCGGACCAAGCAGCAATCCACGCATATCGGCGGACCATGAGAACGCCGACAAGCGGGAAGACAAATGAGAGCAACATCATAACGCCAATCATAGGGATTCTCTTTCAAACATATAAGTGATTGTACACTCACTACTGTAAGCAGTCAATAACCTCTTGCTCTTACAGACATGTGACGCGATATGCCCCGCAGCAATGCCCGCCTCTAAACCGCCCTCCAGACCCTCGCAGGTCATTACACTTGGCTGTCGTTTGAACAGTTATGAGAGCGAGGTTATGCGCGGTCATGCTGATAAGGCGGGCCTCGAGGGCGCGATTATCGTCAATACGTGCGCGGTGACCGCCGAGGCGGTTCGGACGGCGCGCCAGACCATTCGGCGCGCTGCAAAAGATAATCCGGATACGCCTGTGATCGTTACGGGGTGCGCGGCGCAGATTGATGCCGAGATGTTTGCTGAGATGCCAGAAGTCACGCGCGTCATCGGCAATCACGAAAAGATGCAGGCCGAAACCTGGCAGCCGGTCGATCTGCTTGGCGGGACCGAGAAGATCCGCGTGAATGACATCATGTCGGTCGAGGAGACCGCTGGTCACTTGATCGACGGGATGGATGGCCGCGCCCGCGCCTATGTCCAAGTTCAGAATGGCTGTGATCACCGCTGCACGTTCTGCATCATTCCATATGGCCGAGGAAACTCGCTCTCATAACTGTTCAAACGACAGCCAAGT
>JBCBGJ010000489.1:0-2170 GCA_038526925.1 Pseudomonadota bacterium | reverse complement strand
CCTGCGCCTGTCGTGTCGACGACGGGAACATCGAAAGAGGGTGCGCGTGCGATTTCCCGCTTTCCCCTGAGCAGGACTGATCCTTTTGCGCCGAGCGTGACGGCTGTAAGCCCGTCATCAGCATACAGACTATCGCCATAGAAGGCTGCTTCTAGTTCATTGACGATGACCAAATCGATTTGGCGCAAAAGCTCAGCTTCAAGCTCGATTGCGGGGGCGAGATTGACGGCGAGCAGCGCCCCGCATGCCTTCGCTCTTCGAGCCGAACTCTCGATCGCTGGGATCGGAATTTCAAGCTGGCAGAGGATTGCATCGCAGTCCGGAAGGTCCGCCGCTGCATCGTGACCCAGCGTACTGTTCGCGCCGCTCGCAACGGTAATCTGGTTTTCACCATCCGGCGCAACAGAGATTAGCGCAACGCCCGTGCTCTGACCGATTTCCGACATCACGCGAGACATATCGACGCCGTCTCGGCGCAGCAGCTCTAGGGCAGGTTCCGCGAGCGCGTCATCGCCTGTCCGTCCAACCATGAAGACGTCTGCGCCAAGGCGTTGTGCGGCCAGCGCCTGATTGGCGCCTTTGCCGCCCGGATGCTGTGAAAACTTTGCGCCTGTTACAGTTTCACCCGCGCGTGGCAGCGCTGCACCACTCGCGACGAGGTCAAGATTGACCGAGCCGACGACGCCGATTTTTACGCTCATCCTCGTCCTCCTAATAGATCACACAACGTTGAATAAACGCCGTTCACGTCCGCGCTTTGATACCATAGAACCGCTCCATTCTCGGCAAAAGTAACGTCAGTGTGACCGAAGGTTTCGCCGGGCGTTGTGACCACTGAAACATGTGCGTGTTTGCCTTGGAAAAGATCAGGATTGGCCAGAGCGATGATGGTGCTCGGATCGTGTAGCGGGGCAGCAGGGTTTCCAGCGGCTTTGAGTTCCAGGCCACAAGACGCTGCGAGGAATTTCGCGGCATACATAGCCGCCTTTGTTCCAACCGCTTTGACCTCTTCAAGCCGTTCAGTTGTGGTGCGAATATCATGGGTCACATCGAGACTGAGGCAACGGATCGGAACACCGCAATTGAAGACAATGTCCGCAGCATGAGGATCGGCGAAGACATTAAACTCCGCATACGGAGTGATGTTCCCTGCCGTTTTTGAGCCTCCTGCCATCATGAGGATTTCAGCGATTCCGTCGATGATCTCTGGATCGGTTTTCAGCGCACTGGCGAGATTGGTCATCGGCCCGGTTTGGACAATCGTGAGAGGGTTTCCTTTCGAATCGTTCGTATACTGAGTAAGTGCATCTACGCCGTGGATTTGTGATAGGGGACCGTTCGGGGCCGGAACGTGGATGCTGCCGAGGCCGGTCGTGCCGTGGAAATCTTCTGCGGTGACAGGCTCGCGGGTTAGAGGGCGGGATGCGCCTTCGTGAATTGGAATCTCTTCGGCTTCTGCAATTGTTCGAACAATGCGGGCGTTCAAAGCTGTTTGAGAGCCTGTGACATTGCCCGCCACAGTTGTGATGGCTTGAATATCAAAGCGTGGGGAGGACATAGCTGCAAGGAGTGCAACGGCATCGTCGAGCCCGGGATCGCAGTCGAATAAGATTCTCATAACTCATACCTGCGCGGGCTTCTTTGATTTTGCAATATTGGACGATGTCCTCTTGTTTGCCCGCTTAAAAGCCGACTTTAGCTCTTGCCGAACACCCGCTCGAAAATCGTGTCGACGCGTTTGAAGTGGTAGCTGTCGTCAAACAGGCTTTCGAGTTTCTCATTTGAGAGTTTTGCCGTGACGTCTGCGTCTGCTTTGAGATGATCGAGAAAGGCACCTTCCCCGGCCCACGTTTTCATCGCGTTTCGTTGCACCATGCGATAGCTGTCTTCGCGCGAATTTCCGGCTTCAACCAGAGCGAGCAGGACGCGCTGTGAATTGTGAAGACCGCCCATCTTATCCATCACGGCTTGCATATTCTCTGGATAGACCAGCAGGTTCTCAATCACACCCGCAAGGCGATGCAGCGCGAAGTCGAGGTGGATCGTGGTATCTGGGCCGATCCCGCGCTCAACACTGGAATGAGAGATATCGCGCTCATGCCATAGGGCTACGTTTTCCATGGCCGGGACAACTGCCATACGCACGAGGCGGGCAAGGCCTGTCAGGTTT
>JBCBGJ010000488.1:0-2173 GCA_038526925.1 Pseudomonadota bacterium | reverse complement strand
CGTTTGATAGCGCTATAGCCTTCAATATCGCGCCGAGTCTTAAAACGCCTTGCATAGGTCGCTCAGGGACTTAGAATTTCGCAACGGCGTTTAGGAACAAGCCATCATCGTTGAACGAAAGATCCGTGAGATCGTCCGAAAAGTCTGTGAAGTTGTAGCCAAGACCTACTTTGGCGTTGTTGCCAACGTGCCTATAGATTGCCGCTAAAGCGCCCGTCTTCTTGTCTTGAGAGGCCTCAACTTCGAGCGATCTCAGCTCAATTAGAGCATCCCACCTTTTGACGAAGTGGACGTCAGCGCGCCCGACCAGAAGCGTTGCGCTGTTCTCAACAAAATCATCCTCGGTTCGCGATAGGCTTACCTCGCCATCACGATGCCCAATCTTGCCGCCAAGTGTCAGCCAGCTCGTAACGCGATAGTTTGCGTCGGCGCTGAAAATATTCGACTTCTGCGCTGGCAATCCTGTTTGAGCCGAATTTGAAATCTGCTCCGCAGACGGCAGCTCTTCAAAATAGGTGTAGCGGAAAAGCGCATTCAGGCGATCGTTCTCAGTTGGGCGATAGGCCCCTGCAACCTGCAATTCGGTGAAGTCGCCATCAAAGAATGCGCCGCCCGTAAAGTCGCTTTCGGCGATGTTATACTTCAAGATCGCAGTCCAATCGGGCGAGACTTTGACCCCGAGATTGGATCGGAACAACCAAGTGTCTCGCTTCCCCGTCGCGTCCTCATCGGACCGCCATTCGAGGGCTGCGCCCGCGCTGATCGCTTCATCGGCATATCCCGCCGTCACAGTATAGGCTTCGCGTTCCAACGTTTGGGTGAACTCTTCGACATCCCCGATTTCGAATGACGCGCCGAACGTCCAGTGATCATTCCAAGTATAATCCAGGCCGTACGCGTGCGTGAGCCCGGCACTGTCGCCGAATGTCGCGCGCTCTTCGCCATAAACGCTGAGCGTGCTGGTGAAACGTCGTTTGCCCCCAAGCGTGAGGCTATTCTGTGTGTTCGGCAGGAAGGAGGTTCCATCCACACCCGGCTCTGTTCGGTCGGCGTCCAGCGTGTAGTTCAAATAATATTCTTCGCCATCAGACCGTTGCCACGTGACACCTGCGAGCGCGCCCGTGCCACCATCGCCGCCTGATACTTCGCCCCGAATTTGAAGCGCATCCCAAACGCGGCTCTCAATCCCAAGACCGATGCGATTAAGATCCTCGCGATCCCCACTCGTATCGAGTGTTGCCTGGCCAAATCCATAAACGGCTAGGGCTTCGTGAACCTGATTGCGTATCTCTAAGCCCGCATCGGTTCGATCACCGGAGTTTTGGCTGAGCGGACCAGAGAGCTCATTATAGCGGAGGCCTAAGCCCGCCGACCAATCATCGTTTAGAGCGATCCTCAAATCAGCCGCTGCCGTATCTTCATCTACCGCTTCGTCGATCGAAACAGAGTCATATTTCAAAGCCAGCGACGCGCGGTCATTGATCTCCGTTTGAGCCCCAAAGCCGAACCGGGTTGTATCGCCGCGTGTAAGACGACCCGGTGCTGAAAATCCAGCCTCTAAGTCTTCATAGAAGCCGTTCAGGCTCAAAGCCTGCTCCAAGTCAAAGTCTTCGCTAGTCAGCGCACCTTCAACCCGCCAAGCGGTTGCTTTTTGCGATCCGGCAAGGCCACTAGTCAGTGGATTGAACGTATATCCGCCGTCTAAGGAAGAGCGCTCCTCGAACGCTGCGCCTTCGGTTTGTGCAAGCTCAGCTTTCAAGAACGTCCGCTCTGATTTTTTGAGCAGAATATCTCCAGCGACCAGGTTTTGATCCGCCTCGCCGGTTTCTTCATTCTGTGCGGTCACACCAAGTCGAAGCAGCTTGTTCACCCAGGCTTCCGCGCGGCCGCCTGTCGAGTATCCATCCACATCGACGAAGGCTTGGGTGTATTCATACCGCGCCACGAGATAGACCGCAGCGCCAGATAGGACGCCATCTCGAACCACCTGGTCGTTAAGCTCTGTGGAGGCAAGCGGCGCAGCGAGAATGACTCGGCCTTGAATATAATCGATTTCATAATCAACAAACGGGCGCAGCTCGCGTGTTTCGAGCACCAGTCCTGAGTCTTGATCTCGCAGCTCTACACGCTGGACGCCGACCGAACAGAGCCGGGTGTGGATGGAACCTCCTTC
>JBCBGJ010000487.1:0-2195 GCA_038526925.1 Pseudomonadota bacterium | reverse complement strand
TCCTCTCAATTAACTCATCCTTTACACGGCTTCGGCTTGCCGCCAACAGGGCGGAATAAAGACTTTTTTGCCATGATTGCCTGATTGGAAAAGAAATTTGGAACAAGTAGATGCCTTAGTTCTGGGGGGCGGCGCTGCCGGACTGTTCTGCGGTGGACGCATCGCGAAGCGTGGGCGATCAGTACTGGTTCTAGATCACTCCAAAAAACCTGGGGAAAAGATTCGTATCTCAGGCGGTGGACGCTGCAACTTCACCAATCTCGAGACTGAGGCGAAGTGTTTCCTCTCCGAGAACCCTCATTTCGCAAAGTCGGCTTTAGCGCGCTACACGCCATGGGACTTTTGCGCATTGATGGCTGAGCATGACCTCACTTGGCATGAGAAAACCCTTGGGCAGCTCTTCTGCGATCAGAAGAGCGGCGCCGTCATCGAGATGTTGATCAAACAGCTTGAAGAGCCCGGGGGCGAGTTACGCCTGGAAACGGAGATCTTTGAGGTTCAGCGCGAAGAGGATGCCTTCTTGGTGCAAACATCAGCAGGGCCGATTCAAGCGGAAAGTGTAATCGTGGCCACGGGTGGCCTATCCATTCCAAAGATTGGCGCGACCGGCTTCGCTTATGAACTCGCCAAACAGTTTGGACATGAAGTGCTGGATCCACGCCCCGCGCTCGTGCCCGTCACCTTCACAGACGGCTACAAAGAGACCTTTTCAGAATTGTCTGGAGTCGCCATCCCCGTGGAAGCAAGCGCTGAAGCAGGCCCAAGTTTTGTAGAGAACATGTTGCTCACGCATCGGGGGCTATCTGGGCCTTCAGTGCTGCAGGTTTCGTCTTATTGGCATGGCTCTGAAGCTCTGACCTTTGATCTCCTTCCCGGCGAGTCCGCATTGGGCTGGCTGCAAGAGACAAAACAAGCGGCCCCGAGGCAGCCCCTGTCTCAAACGCTGGCCGAGAAGCTGCCTGCGCGTTTTGCCGCTTATTTCCCAAGCGAAGCGAAGCTCGATCCAACGACGAGACTGGCCTCTCTTTCCAATCAGCAAATCGATCACCTCGCTCAGCTATTGAAAGCCTGGAAATTGAAGCCTGCTGGTACAGAGGGCTGGCGAACAGCAGAAGTGACGGCTGGCGGAGTAGCAACAGACGCCCTATCCTCGCGAACCATGGAAAGCAAATTGCAGCCCGGCCTCTTCTTTATTGGCGAATGCGTCGACGTCACCGGTTGGCTCGGCGGATATAATTTCCAATGGGCCTGGGCGAGCGCGGCCGCGGCAGCGGAGGTCGCATGAGGTGGCTTTGGGTCTTATGTGGGTTTGCTTTCCTCGGCATTGGCGCCGTAGGATTGGTCCTGCCGCTATGGCCAACGACGATTTTCTGGATCGCTGCGGTTTTCTGTCTGGCCGAGTCGCACCCAAAAATCCGTGACTGGATTTACACCCGGCCAGGCGTTGGCCCGATTGTGCAAGACTTTGTCGAGCGCGGCGAAATCTCCCGTAAGGGCAAAGTCGCCGCGATCGGAGGCATGCTCCTCGCATGCGTGTTGAGCGGTTGGTTACTTCGAAACTCCTGGATCGGCCTTAGTGTCCTAGTTGGAACGATCGCGATTGGCATTCTCTTCGTCGCAACACGCCGCGAGCCTACGCCGGACAGCAAGTAACAATACGGTTTCAGTTGAAACGCGTTTCTCGCATGGTTAACGTATTTCAACATGTCGAACCGTCGCCGCCTAAGCACGCATCGACCTACAACCCAATGAAGGACGTCCTCCGATGACTGCGAAATCGCTTTTCCTAGGAACATCAGCTCTCATGCTCACGCTCGCCGGATGCGCGACACTGGCCCCGACGGAGCCCGCTTTGGCGCAGGATACTGCGGCCGTAGAAACCGCAGAAGCGCCAGCTGAGATCTCGGCGACGCCCACACCCGAGCGTGTCGAAGTCGGACAACTTGTCATGGAGGGGATCCCGGACATTCCTGCAGACATCAAGGAGCGCCTCAGACAGTATCAGAACGTGCGCGGCCATGGGTTTCGGGATTGGACAAATGACGGCATTCTGATCACCACCCGCTTTGGTGAGGTCAGCCAAGTTCATACCGTAACGCAGCCGCTTGGCGCGCGTCGCCAGATCACCTTCTATAACGAGCCGATTGGCGGGGCGAATGCATCCCCTGACGGGACACAATTTGTCTTCTCCAAAG
>JBCBGJ010000486.1:0-2205 GCA_038526925.1 Pseudomonadota bacterium | reverse complement strand
AAAGCACGCCGCTTTTTCAACAACGAGTCTGGCGGGACTGCGGTGGAGTATGGCTTGATTATGGCTCTTATGACTCTCGCGCTAATCGGTGCGCTCTCGGCAACGGGCGATGGCACGAGCGACAAATGGAACGATGTCGCCAACGATGTCTCCTCGGCGGTAAACAACTAAAATCGATAAGGGTCCCGCGGCGTGCCGCCTTGACCCGCAAGCTCAGCAAGGCACCTTCGGCGAAAAGCCGGAGGACCCTATGAGCGCACCCAAACCATTTGAGATCCGCGTCCCCCAATCGAAATTGGACGCCATTCGAGACCGCGTCGCTGCCTATCAATGGTTCCCAGAACCATATGGTTTGCCAGACTGGCAGCTCGGCATGTCCACCCCGGTCTTGAAAGACGTTCAGTCCTACTGGCTAGACACCTATGACTGGCGCGCGGAAGAAGCCAAACTCAACCAGCACCCTCAATTCATCGTTGAGATCGATGGCCTGCCGATCCATTTCTTGCATATTGTCGGCGAAGCAAAAGGGAAGCGCCCGCTTCTCCTGACGCATGGCTGGCCGGGGTCAGTCTATGAGTTTTATGATGCGATTGGACCCCTCGCCTTTCCGAGCCAGCATGGCGGGAAAGCTGACGATGCGTTCGACCTTATCATTCCATCTTTGCCGGGCTATGGCTTCTCCGGAAAACCGAAAGCACCGCTTGGTCAGCGCGCGACGGCGAAGCTTTGGAACACGCTGATGCAAGATGTGCTCGGCTACGAGACTTATCTTGCGCAAGGCGGTGATTGGGGCGGTATGGTCACGTCCTGGCTTGGCCTCGATCATGGCACGGTCGATGGCAAAGGTGGGTGTTCAGCGATCCATCTCAACATGATAAGCCTGCGCCCAAACCCGACCGTGCCGCAATCGGATGAAGAGGCAGATTGGATGACACGCGCTCAAGCCGCCATGCAGCTTGAAGGCAGCTATTTGATGCAGCAAGCCACCAAGCCGCAAACCCTCGCCATGGCGCTGATGGATAGCCCGATGGGAACTGCGGCTTGGATCCTGGAGAAATTCAACACTTGGTCAGACCTGAAAGGCGGCGATCTATTCGGGATCTATACGCGCGATCAGCTCATAACGAATTTGATGATCTATCTGGTCAATGACGCCATCGCGACATCGGTATGGTACTACGCGGCGTTCTTCGGCGAAGGTGGGGCGACCCTTCCTGAAGGTACGCGCTGCAAAACGCCAACCGGGTTTGCAAACTTCCCAGGCGAGACCGTTTACTTCCCGCCGCCGCGCTCCTGGTGCGAGCGCGCTTACAATATCACCCATTGGTCGGAAATGGCGCATGGCGGGCACTTCGCTGCGATGGAAGCGCCCGACCTGTTTGTTGATGAAGTCCGGACCTGGGCGACCGGTCTAGCCTAACGACCCGGCCGATAAGTCCGCGACGCATTCGCTTCAACATCCTCACGCGTCAGCAAAGCTGGGCGCCAGTCTTCAGCGGCGAAGAGCGGAGCTTGGTCAGCATAGTGCGGCGAGGTTTCATCCAGCGTTGCAGCACCATACTGATGGATGACATCAGCGGTTTGATTCCCTTCAGCATCCCATTCGACAATCGCAATCCACGTGTCGCCAGCATTTGCCTTGAGGATTCCATTGTCCCCAATCTCCGACGGATAAATCGCGCGCAGGACATCCGGTCCGCCGCTCACCGGCAAACTGACCTCACCCCGGACCAAACGGTTTACCTCGCCCCATTCGGGATCGATCTGACCGTGATGGGTGTTGAGATATTCCACCGCTTGGCGGAATGCATCGTCAGGTGTCGGCGCCGGAATTCCAGTCAGGTTTTCAGTGACGGCGTGAATGGTCGTCAGCACACCCAGCGCGGCATGGCGGTCCGTCATGTCTGTTCCGTATGACCAAGCCGCCAGGTGCTCTGCCGCCGCTTGAAGTCCAGCATCCCCGCTCCAGTCTTCGGCCAGAACCGCTTTTACAGTTTTGTCTGCGGTAGAGTCTTGTGCATAAGCGTTATCGAATTTGATCTCGAGCAAGCTGTCCCGCGTGATCGGTGTCGTGCCGTCCGTGAGTTCCATAATCCGCAAGGAGCGGTTGGTTTGGTCGGTCTGCAGTCCCATCGAGCGCGGGAACATTTGAGGCGTTAAATTATCCGGCCCGTCCGTGGCGCTGAACGGCTCATTGTTCGCATC
>JBCBGJ010000485.1:0-2205 GCA_038526925.1 Pseudomonadota bacterium | reverse complement strand
GCAGAAGCCACTGAGGATTTGCTTAATATCAGAGCCTAATATGCAAGGGCTGTCCCAGTGGAGGTCTGCGCTTCAATGGCGGGACGGCGGCGATAGGATAGGGCTTCGGCAACATGGATGCGTTTTATGCCGGTCGAACCGTCCAGGTCAGCTATGGTCCGCGCCACTTTCAACACCCGATGATAGGCCCGCGCTGATAGCGCGAGCTTGACCGCTGCATCCGCGAGGAGGGCTTGGCCAGCAGCGTCTGGCGTCGCGTATCGTTCCAGCATATTCCCATCGGCATCCACGTTCAGAGCGCGTGTATCCGGTCGACTTTCATCGGTTTCATAGCGGGCGTTTTGCGTATCGCGGGCGCTTGCTACTCTTGCTGCGACCTCATCGCTGCCTTCCGCGCTTGGGGGAAGGGTTAAGTCCATGGCTGTGACAGGCGGCGTGTCGAAAAACAAGTCGATGCGATCAAGAAAAGGACCGGACAAACGCGCTTGATACTGCGCGGCGCAGCGCGGACCTTTTCGGCAGCTCGCACTGGCCTGCCCACCGCCGCATCGGCAGGGGTTCATGGCGGCAATCAACTGAAATCTTGCTGGGTAGCGAACATGTCGATTGGCGCGGGAAATCGTGACTGTGCCGTCTTCCAAGGGCTGGCGCAGACTGTCTAAGACCTGCGCTGAGAATTCCGGCAACTCGTCCAAGAATAAAACGCCGTGGTGTGCCAGCGAGACTTCTCCGGGGCGGGCGCGAACGCCGCCGCCGACCAAAGCCGCCATGGATGCAGAGTGATGCGGCGCCCGAAATGGTCGCTGGCGGGACAGTTGCCCGCGCTCCAGCAAACCCGAGACAGATTGGATCTGTGACACGTCCAGAAGCTCTCGGGCTGACAAAGGAGGCAGTAAGCCCGGCAGACGCTTTGCGAGCATGGACTTTCCCGAGCCAGGCGGTCCGCAAAAAAGCAGATTGTGTCCGCCTGCAGCTGCGATTTCCAAAACGCGTTTCGCGCCATCTTGTCCGCGGACATCTCTTAGATCTGGGCCAGCGGCAGAGGTTGGAATTTCTCCTGGCGGCGGGCAGCTGAGCGGTGTTCTTCCTGTGAAATGGTTGATCAGGCTGATCAGGTTTGGAGCTGCCAGATTGCCTTCCCCCGCCCAGGCCGCTTCCGACCCGCAAACTTCTGGGCAGATCAAGCGCAGGCCGAGATCCAGCGCCTTGATCGCAGCCGGCAGAGTGCCCAAGGTTGGACCGAGTTGTCCATCCAGAGACAATTCCCCCAGCGCGGCATGCCCGTCCAGCATATCTGCTGGAAACAAGCCCATCACCGCCATGAGCCCCAGCGATATCGCTAAATCATAGTGGCTACCCTCTTTGGGTAAATCGGCTGGGGCGAGATTGACCGTTATGCGTTTTGGTGGAAGCGCAAGACCAATCGCGCTAAAGGCCGCGCGAACGCGCTCTCGGCTCTCTGCCACCGCTTTGTCCGGTAATCCGACAATCGTGAAGGCGGGTTGATTGCCACCTGCCATGTGCACTTGAACATCGACAGGTTTTGCATCGATGCCATCAAAAGAGAATGTCGTTATACGAGCTATCATTCGCTCTATCCTTTCTGAATACTCTGTATCAGAAAGATTAGAACAAATAAAGAACGATTTTTATTGGCCTTAGTCTAGGCGAATAACCGGTTCGTCGTCGGTTGCTTCAGTCTCAAGGACGTCGGACAGCGCAGTCTCATCCGCTTGGACGATATCTGTTGAGATTTCAGGGAGTTCCGAGAGGCCGTTTGACGCTGAAACACCAGCTGCAAGGTTAAACCCATCCGTGCTCGCTGGCGCATCACTCGGCAGCGCGAGGTTGAATCCACTCGTGTCTGCGGTTGCAGCTGTGTCTGTTGGTAAACCGAGATTGAAACTACCGCCAACATCCGCCGCTTCAGGGGCGGCTTCGGTCGTCTGAGTGTCTTCGGCTTTTGCGTCTGCGTCTTGGGAACAGGCGGTGCCTGCAATGCCAAGAGCGATCAATGAGGCGATGGAAAGAGCTTTCATGTTCATGGCTCCTATAGTGGCCGGGAGGCTATTTGTTGGCAAGCTTATCCTGCACAACTTGCCAGAACATTGCCGCTGGATCGCGCCCTGTAAAGTCACGAACCTGTTGAACGCCTGTTGGGGACGTATTGTTGACTTCCGTAAGGCGGCCACCGATCACATCAAT
>JBCBGJ010000484.1:0-2211 GCA_038526925.1 Pseudomonadota bacterium | reverse complement strand
TTACAGCCTCGATTGTTACCGCGCTCACTGAAAACCTGACCAAAATGCTGGAATCATCGAACTCTAAGAGAGAGGACGCTTCAGCATAAGTTTGAACTGGCCTGATGCTTTGGCGCAAACCAATCCGCGAGACGTCAACACGGCATTCGCAACGACTGATTCGTCGACTCTCTCTTGCAAATTCACCTCAGCGACCGCCCAACGGTTTTTTGCAATCAAGTTTTCAAATGAGACGTTCAATCCGACGGTTAAGAGGGCGAATTGATGGGCGTCTGCGATCGATTGAGCCATACAGCTATCGAAGAAGGTCGCGACCATCCCGCCATGGACGAATCCCAAGCTATTGCAGTGTTTAGCCTGAGGCTTAAACGCGTATCGCCGAACCCCGTTCGATCGCTTGCGCTCTTCGAAGAAAGGGCCATTGCCGGCGACAAATTCTCCGCGAGCTGCAAGGGGTTTGAACCCTTCCAAACGGTCGTGGTCAGCGCTCAACGCTTCGATCCTCTAATCTGTTTCCCACGTGCGGTTGTCAGCGACTCTTGGGTCAGGATGTATTTCTGAGGGATTTTGTAGCGCTCAACGGTGCCAGAGAGCTCCTGCACCACGCGTTTTCGAATATCCATAATCGTTGCGTTGGGATCTGCCGGCCGGATTTTCGCAACCACAGCTGCCCCCAGGATTGCGTGCGGCTCACCATAAATCGATACTTCCGAAACTTCCGACAAAGCCCGGACCAGGTTTTCAACTTCTGCCGGGTACACTTTTTGTCCGCCAACATTGATAATGTCGCTCTCGCGTCCGAGAAATCGAACATAGTCCCCGTCCGTTTCAATCTGGTCACCGGTCATGAAGAAGCCGTCGTCTGTAAATGGGCTTGGCGCATTCAGATAGCCAAGCATCGCTGTCTTCGCTTTGACCTCAAATTTGCCATCACGCTCGCGCCATTCGAAACCGTCTCCCCCCAGTTTCAACCATGTCGATGTATTCGATTTCGACTTTGTCGGAAGCGCCCCGATTTCTGATGTCCCATATTTCTGAAGCAATCGAACCTGGGGAAACTCTTCTGCACATCGTTGTAGCGTACTCTCTGGCATCATCTCTGATCCATAGGTCACAATTTTCAGTGTACTGAGATCGTGACGCTCATGCGCCGCAGAGATCAACATGAGGTTCAGGAAACTGGGGGCTGTGGGAAGCACCTCGATGTCGTATTTGTCGATCAAGCCGCAGACGGCATCAGGACTACGGTCATGCGGCACGACGAGCGTGCTGGAGTTGAAAAGGCTGTAAAACAGCGTATCTAGGCCCGCGATATGATCGAACAATAAAAACGCTAGCGTCTTGAGGTTTTTTCCAGGCGTTTCAAATTTCTTCAGGAGATCTCGCGCGCTATGGACGGTACCTTTTGAGGTGCCGCTTGATCCAGAAGAGAACAAAACTATTCCAGCATCTCCGCGACGCCGAAGCTCTTGGTAGAGCGGATGCTCGCTCACCCGCTCCGTTCTCTCAATCTGGAACGTAAGACCGTCGACAAGCCATCCGGCTTCACCAACTTCTGAGAATTCTTCTTCTTTTTCGTAAGAAGACGGCGCGAGCAAAATCACAATTGCCCTGATGTGGAGCAATGATAGTAGGGCCGCGATCCCTTCGCGAGAAAAATCACTCTTTAGAAGAACGACGTGTCCGGCTTGGACGCCGGCTGCCTCAAACCTGGTCGTCCAGTCTTCCAAAGCGTTCAGCAGTTCTTTGTAGGTCACTTCCTCAGAGCCAACTACAACAGCAACGCTATCATTTGCGGCGCCGCAGGATTCAAACAAGATATCGAGCAATGAAACGGTCTTTCAGTTGAGAACCCCGTCAGCGTTCGTTTAAACGCCGCCCAGATAGATTGTTTGCCCCGTCACAAAGTCAGATTCGGCTCGAATGAAGAACTCTATGACGTTCAAAACGTCGGTCATTTCTCCATATCTCGGAATCGCCTGCCGGGCTATGAGGGCATCCATTTTCCACTGGGGAACTGCGCCAACCAAATCTGTTGGAACCGGTGTTGGTCCGACTGAGTTTACGGTGATCCCCAACTCAGCGACCTCACGGGCCATAATCTCAGTCAGTGAAACAACCGCTGCTTTTGAGGCTGCGTACGCGCTTTCCCCTTCAAGTTTCAGAGGCGTCGCGACCGTCGCGCAGTTTACAATTCGACCGTACTTTTTG
>JBCBGJ010000483.1:0-2222 GCA_038526925.1 Pseudomonadota bacterium | reverse complement strand
GGACCAATCGATGAACTCAATCCCAAGTTTGAACGAGCCATTGGTTTCGCGAACAAATGTCGCTTCATCAATGCCGAGGCGCTGGTTGAAATATCGAATGGGGGGAATTGTCGCTTCGCCAACACCGACTGTACCGATCGCCTCGGACTCAATCAGGGTGATCTCGCAGCTTTTGCCCAAATCATTAGCAAGCGCGGCGGCTGTCATCCAGCCTGCAGATCCCCCGCCAACGATGACAATTTTCTCTATCGGAGTGTTCTCTATGGCCATTCAAATCTCATCGCGATTTTCAAGTTTTCGCACGTCACGACTATTGCAAACTATTACCGTTTTTAAAAGTGCGGTAAGTTGATACGCTACAGTTAAAGAGTGCTGTTTTTATTGGGAATTCACCTTGGAAACGTTTGAGCAAAATTTGTCTGAATCGACCCCGGTACAGATTGGCGCGGAACAAACGCAAATCGTTCAAGTTTCTGAATTTTTCAAAACACCCGAATTGGTTGTTGAGGTCGCTTCAAGCCATCGCTATGCGCATATTAATCCGCATTATCCGGGCATCCGTGCGAGCGTCGAGCCCGCTTTGCTCGCCGGCCTTTGCGAGGCTGTTTCTGAACTTGATGCAGCCGGGTCTGGGGGGGGCGAGGCAGGCCTGGATGGGGCGGGCTTGGTATTCGATCGTCACGCACCCGAAAGAGCGTCTGACACCAATACAAAGACTGCCGCATTTTGATGGCTTCGACGAAACCCAACTCGCCGTGATGATCTATCTCAACCAAACAGAGCATGGCGGCACGGGGTTTTACCGCCATCTCTCAACTGGGTTCGAGCGGGTTACGGAGGCACGCTACCCTGCCTACAAAAGCGCCCTCGAAAACGATGTCCAGGCGTCAGGCTTGCCGCCAGCGCGTTACATTGAGGACGGCGCGCCGCACTTCGAAAAGATCTTCGAAAGCGATGCGAGCTTTAACAGTTTCATCTTGTATCCTGGGACGAGCTTGCATAGCGGCGTAATCGACAATCGGGCGAGTTTGCCCGGCGATGCTAAAGTCGGACGTTTGACGATCAACGGGTTTTTTAGACCCGTTCGATAAACTTCTCGCACTGAAACAAACTCTGCACTTTGCAACTCAATCGAATGTGATAGCGTGCGCCGAAATTAGGTTGGCGGAGAACCCCATGACAGCGATACGCGGTTTGGTTGGAATTTTGTTTGCAATGGCTTTGTCATTGCCAGTGTTTGCACAGAGCGACAAAGACGAAGATGAGGGACCCTTGTCGAGCGCGACGTTCGAAGCGTTTAGTCTCCGCAATATTGGACCGGCCTTTATGTCTGGTCGGATCGCCGACATTCACATAGTTCCCGAGCATCCTGCGACTTGGTATGTTGCGGTTGGCTCTGGCGGAGTTTGGAAAACAGAGAACGCCGGAACAACATGGACGTCACTGTTTGACGGGCAGGGCTCTTACTCAATTGGTGCCCTCGGCGCTGATCCCTCCGACCCGAATCGTATTTGGGTTGGCACAGGCGAAAACCATGGCGGCCGACACAACGGTTTTGGCGATGGAATCTATAAGTCTGATGATGGCGGCGCGACCTGGGAGAAAAAAGGTCTCGAAGCGTCAGAGCACATTTCAAAAATTATCGTTCACCCCGAAGACTCAGATACGCTTTGGGTCGCTTCACAAGGTCCCCTGTGGTCTCCAGGCGGCGAGCGCGGCGTCTTCAAAACTACAGATGGCGGCGAAACCTGGACCAATACGCTATCCTCCGGGGAGTATACCGGCGCAACGGACCTGCTCATAGATCCCCGTAACCCAGATCGGCTTTACGCTGCGATGTGGCAGCATCATCGCACCGTCGCCGCTTATGTCGGCGGTGGTCCGGAAAGCGGTTTGTGGAAATCCGAAGATGGCGGCGAAACCTGGGCCGAGCTCGAAACGGGGCTACCCGACGGCAATATGGGCAAGATCGGAATGGCGATTTCGCCCATAAATCCGGACGTCGTGTACGCAGCGATCGAACTTGATCTGCGCGAGGGTGGCGTCTGGAGATCGGCTGATCGCGGCGCGAGCTGGGAGAAAATGTCGGAAACTGTGAGCGGCGGAACGGGGCCTCACTATTATCAGGAGCTCTATGCAAGCCCGCACTATTTCGACCGAATCTATTTGGTCTCGAATACGAGCCAAATCTCAAATGATGGCGGGGCGACGTTTAGCGATCT
>JBCBGJ010000482.1:0-2223 GCA_038526925.1 Pseudomonadota bacterium | reverse complement strand
CGGACTTCGGCAACTCATTGGTCCGGTCTGCCGAAACCATCGAAAAAGAAGCGGAGCGCTTTGTCGGGCTGTGTAAGTTGAGCAAAGATCGCCTGGAGGGCGAGTTCATTGTCGCAACACCACCGGGATCTGCGCCAACCATCGTTGCATCTGTCCATGAATTTCAGCGGCGGTTTCCTCATGTTTCCGTCACTCACGAAGTTTATCAAGACATTCCCAGAATGGAGCTGGGCGAGGCGGATATCTGCTTTTTCTTTGGGCCGAAGCCGGAAGAGCCTGACTATGTCGTCATGCCATGGATGTCCTTCTATGGCGGCGTTTATGCGCATCAGAATTACATTGATCGCTATGGCAATCCGGCCTCCCTTTCCGAGGCCAATCATCACCGGTTCGCGCTGCTTTCGGAAGACCTATACTCGCCCCCTAATGATTGGATCCGCGAGAATATTCCCAAAGAAAGTATCGTGTTTAGGAGCAATGAACGCCATGTTGTTTGGCGGGCGGTACAAGAAGGCATGGTCGTCGGCTGTATTGGCGATCACCTCGCTCACGCAAACCCATTGATCCATCCCATCAAAATTCCGATGCCAAACGTCAAGACCGTATGTTGGGTGATCACGCATGTAGATACCCACCGATCGCCGAAAGTTGTGGCCTATTTAAGCTGTCTAAAGGAGACAGGGTTTTCGGGGAAATTCGATACCGAAATGGATTTGGAAGTCATGCCGCAGGTTTGATGATACGCGTCATCGAACATGCGGGCCTAATGTTAGAAAAAGATCGCTGAGGAAGTTGAATGGAAAAGTTGAGCACGCCGAAACACCAATCATGGATGGCCCCAAGATCTCATGTGGGTCCAGTCGAAGTTCGCAGGCCGTTGCCGACGGGCCAACACAGAAGCGTCGGACCGTTTGTTCTTCTTGATCATTTCGGTCCGGTTTCAGCGCCCCCTGGCAAACTGCCGGCACATCCGCACGCAGGGATTGAGGTCATGACTTATCTCATTGAGGGCGCGAATGAACATACAGACAGTCTTGGCAATATTGGTCGGATCGGTCCAGGAGGTGCCCAATGGATGAAATCGGGGCGTGGGATACTGCATACCGAAAGAAATTTGGTGGATCGCTCGAGTACGATGCACGGTCTGCAAATTTGGGCACGTCTGCCCATCGAGCAACAAAATGTTACGCCAGCCTATCAAGCCTTTCAGGCGGAAGAGATGACAAGCTGGCGGCGCGATGGGGCTGAGATCAAACTCATCGCTGGAGACTTCGAGCGCCGACGCGGACCGCTGCCACTGGCAAGTCCCTCAGTGATGGCGCATGTGACAATGGACGCGAAATCGAGCACGGATTTTCAACTTGGGAGCTCCGAACACGAGTACGCGGTTTACATCATTGGGTCAGAAGAGGGCGTTTGGGTCGATGAGAACAATCTCGTTGCGGCTGGTTCTATGCTCCGCGTCGCGCCAAGACGAACCACGCTGTCTTTGAGCAACAAATCGACTTCACCCTTAGACGTGTTTTTAATTGGCGGTGCACCGGCACCTCTCCCACTCGTCTTCGGTGGGAGTTATGTTCTGGATAGTGAAGCGGCCATCCAAGCAGCAGACCAACGCTATCGCCTCGGCGAAATGGGCACACTCGACGGCGTCCCGTTTTGAGGATTTAACATAGAGATGCAGCGAACGCTCGCCAACTGAAAGAGGACCTATGGCGAATGCTATCATCTCAGTTTTCAAAGAACATGTTACCGCACGAGGCTATCATCTTAGCGATGCGGCGTGGAAGTGTATTTGTCCGCAGCTTAAACCCGTATCGGCGTCTCGAGGCGACGTCCTATTAGACAGTGCTCAAGTCACTCAGCACGTATATTTCGTGTGCCATGGCATTGCGGCTTCAATTCAAAACACGTCGGATGGGGGCGAACAAATTGCGCGCTTCTTTGAGCGAGGTCACTTATGTTCCAATCTCACCTCTGTTTGGCATCAAGAGGTCAGCTCGGACACGCTTGTCGCGATGAGTGCCTTTGCGGGTGTGAGTATCCCGTTCGCTCTGTTTCACGATGAATTCATGTCGGATGCCCCGCTCAGTCTATATTGGCGTGAAATGGTGTTTCAGACATTGGTGTTCGACAAAGACTTAATTTGCGCCAAGACCATTCGGGACGTCGAAACGCGATACCGGTTCTTAGTCGACCGTTACGACCACGTGATTGATGCGG
>JBCBGJ010000481.1:0-2225 GCA_038526925.1 Pseudomonadota bacterium | reverse complement strand
CTTTAATGGACAGTGTTTGCGCCTTGATGGCGCGATCCGAATGGCACCGCGCAAACTTCGCGCGGGTTGGAATTTTTCGATTGCCCGTGAGGTTTTGATTGTTCGCCACTGCGCTTTGCCTTCTGATTATTTGTTCTAGCGAGTGACCTTCCGAAGGAAATCTTGGTTTGGCCGTGTCACTATTATAAAATGAACAAGTTCATTTTTCACAGTGGTGCGCGACTGTCAAGGTTTGCACAGTACCCAATACCAAGACGCGGCTCGAAAAAATTCAAAGCCTAGCGCGGTGCCATTCGGATCGCGCCATCAAGGCGCAAACACTGTCCATTAAAGTAGCCGTTGCGCGCCAGCTCCAGCGCGAGGGAGGCGAATTCTTCGGGTTTGCCTAGCCGTTTCGGGAACGGCACAGACGCGGCGAGACTGTCCAATACAGGCTGCGGCGCGCCGAGCATGAGCGGGGTCGCAAAGATGCCTGGCATGATCGAGTTCACACGAATGCCGATATTCATCAGGTCCCGTGCCATGGGTAGCACCAGACCGTTCACGCCCGCTTTGGCAGAGCCATAAACAATCTGGCCAATCTGCGCGTCTTGCGCCGCAACGGAGGCGGTCATCGTGATCGCACCGCGCTCGCCATCTTCCATTGGCTCGAGTGCGGACATGCCGAGCGCCGCATGAGAAGCGACGCGAAATGAAGCAACGAGCACGCCCTCAACGCCTTTGGCATAGGTCGCGGTGTCGAGTTTCTTATACCCACCGGTTTCCTTGTCATAGGCCAAGGTTTTGCCGCGTGTGGAGGCCATGGCGCAGTGAACGCAAATGCGCTCTTGGCCTTGTGCGGCGCGGGCGGCCTCGAATCCGGCGACCACAGACTCTTCGTCCAGGATATTCACATGATGGAAACTGCCGCCAATTGTCTTGGCGACGGCTTCTCCGGCTTCATCATTAATGTCGAAAATCGATACAGGCACGCCGGCCGCAGCGAAGGCCTCAGCCGTCGCGCGTCCGAGGCCAGACGCTCCGCCAGTAACAATCGCTGGCGTTTCTTTTGACAATTGCATCGTCGGGTCTCCTGGAGGGCTTATTCGGGAACCGCAAACACGTGCGCGATCATCCGCATGCCTTCGAACACAGCGGTGTCTTCAACATTGATACCGTCCTCGACAAAGACGAAATCGAAAACTCGGTCATTGTCGACATCGCTGTGCAACATGACGAGGAATTTGTCGCCCGGGTCAGCGGGGTGGTTGACCGGGATAGAGACATCTTCATGCGTCCCTGCGCTGACATAGGTAAATCCAGAAACCATGTCGCCATCAGGACGGCCATCAATCACAGGATGCAGAACAATCCAGCCATTCTTTTCGATGGTCACTTCCGGGAATGAAATCGCGGTCGAAGTGCCGCGAAATGACTTCACAACATCGCCATCTACGCGAACCTCTGAGAAGGTTGTCTCGCCCTCAACAAGCGAAAGCCCATCGGTCATAATCGCATTCACCTCGCCGTTTCCAAGTGTCATTTGCGGGGCCGGCGATGCGTCTTGCGCCGTAGCGCACGCCGCAGAGACAATCGATGCGGCGATCAGCGAGGTTACGATTTTCAACATTTGATAGAGGCTCCCAATATTTGATTATTGGACCACCCTATTCTGGATTTTGAGGAATGTAGAGTCTGAACGAATTAGGCGCCTAATTCCGCGCGCGCGCGCCGCAACGCGGCTTCTGCAAGACCGAGATATTCTTCGAGTTCAGACGCAGTTTGATCTGAAAGCTCACCGCAATCTTCGCTAGTTTTTCTCAGCGCATCCAAATAGTCAGCGATCAATTTCAACTCTTCGCGGTCCAGCGCACTACGCGGACGAGTAAAAGTCTTGAGCCTTATAACATTTGAAATAGTGAAGTCCCCAAACGCAAATTTGAATATCGACACGATTTGTGTGTTTTGATTCGTTTATTCTGCGAATAGGCGATTATTCAAATATAAAAAGCCGCCCCAGAACGGAGCGGCTTTTCTAAATGGTCTTCGAGATCTTAGTATTTTACCGAACAGCCATAGGGCTTGGCACTCGTAACCTCTGGCATTCCGCCCGCAGATACCGCCGAAAGTGCCGCTGTGACGTAATTGGTCGCTTTATCAATATCAGCAACTTTGGTGGACCGGATGGAGTCGATCGCGCCTTGGTAGGCCAAGGTTCCAGCGCCATTAATCACGTACATATGAGG
>JBCBGJ010000480.1:0-2239 GCA_038526925.1 Pseudomonadota bacterium | reverse complement strand
GGACCGCATCCCTGCCTGACCTCGAAGCGATTTGTCAGCGTGCGCTAGAGGCTGGCGCAGCCCAGAAAGCGGCCAAAGGCGAAGTGGCAGTCTTGCTCACAGACAATGCCGAAATCCAGGTTTTGAATCGCGACTGGCGCGCCAAAGACAAACCCACCGATGTCCTATCCTTCCCAGCCGATCCGATGGATCAGCCCTTTTTAGGAGATATCGCGGTCGCCATCGGTGTCACTCAAGACGATGCCAAGACCCGGAACATCTCACTCGATCAGCATCTATCCCATTTGTTAATCCACGGATTGTTGCATTTGCTCGGGCACGACCACAAAGATGACACAGAGGCCGCCGAAATGGAGGCCTTAGAGATTGCTGCGCTTGCATCACTGGGTTGGCCTGATCCATATAGTTAGCGAGCGATTCGCGCGCGGAAATAGGACCGAAGAAATATTATGTCGGAAGGACGCAAAGGCCTCTTAGGCCTGTTCAAGAAAACCCCGGACGACCCGGTTCAACCCCAATCGGAAACGCCAGAAGCGCCAGCGCAGCAGGAAATGCGCTTGAGAATCGCTGATTTTGCGAGCGCCCGCGTCGAGGACGTAATGATCCCGCGCGCTGAGATTATTGCAGTCGAGCTCTCAACCAGCATGGACGATTTGATCCAACTCTACGCGAACGAGGCTCACTCGCGTTTGCCCGTCTACAGGGAGACGTTGGATGACCCCGTCGGCGTGGTGCACATCCGCGACTTGATCGGCGAAATTGCCCGCGCGAATGGCGACGCACCAAAAGAAGATGACGCGCCGCTCGAACGCCTGCGCCGCGATATTCTCTTCGTACCACCCTCCATGCCGCTGCCGGACCTGTTGGTTAAGATGCAAGCCTCGAGAACCCATCTCGCCCTTGTCGTGGATGAGTATGGCGGCACCGATGGCTTGGTGAGCCTGGAAGACCTGGTGGAAGAAATCGTCGGCGAAATCGAAGATGAGCATGACGAAGAGGTCGCGCTTTTGATCCGCCGCGGCCGCCTCGCATGGGAAGTCGACGCCCGGATGGAAACGGAAGATTTTGCTGAGGAAACAGGTCTCGATCTCGAACTTGAAGATCATGATGTCGACACGCTCGGCGGCGTCGCGTTTGCACTCGCTGGACGCGTTCCGTTGCGCGGAGAAGTGCTCCCGCACCCCAAAGGCGTCGATCTCGAAATCCTAGAGAGTGACGTGCGCCGCATTCAAAGATTGGTTGTTCGCAAGCATGCGGCGGAGCTAAATTCATGATTGAACACCAAGAGACACGCAGCCACGGCCTCGGCGTGCTGACTGCCGTTCATGAGGCGATTGCCCGGACCCGCGGGATGACTGCCGGTCTCTTTGCTGTCCTGCTGGGCGCTTTTTGTGCGCTTGGGTTTGCGCCGTTTCACCTGTCGCCCGCCTTAATCATCGCTTTCGTCGGTTTGGTTTGGATGCTCGACGGTGCGCGCGGACAGCGGCAATGGGGCCGCGCCATGTTCTTTCGCGCGTGGGCGTTTGGCTTCGGATATTTCTTGGTCGGCATGTATTGGACGGCGCTGCCCTTCCTGGTTGAGCCGGAAAAGCACGCCATTTTCCTTTGGATGCCGCTGATCTTGTTGCCGGGCGGGATGGCACTGATCTGGGGAGCGGCCTGCGCATTGGCGGGGGCCTTCTGGTCTGCCTCGCCGTCGCGGGTTTTCATCTTCGCGATCTTTATGGGCGGCGCGGAACTGGTCCGCGGCACGCTGTTTGGCGGTTTTCCATGGAACTTGCCCGGGACAACTTGGGCGCCCGGCGGCTCGCTTTCTCAAGCGGCCTCGATTGGCGGCGTCTACTGGTTGACCCTGGTGACGCTGTTTGTGGCGGCCGCCCCATCCGCCTTAGTTGATACACGTGACGCAAAGGGCGTTCTTGGGCGGGCCTTCCCAGTCATTATGGCGGTCGCTCTGGTCGGCTTCTCCTGGGCATGGGGATCGCAGCGGTTATCGAATGATACGATTATGACGGAACGCTCTATCCTCCTGATGGATGCAGGTGTTCCGCAGCGCGAAAAATTCAAAGATTTCGGTGAACCTGTCATCGCGCGTTATATCGACTTGCTCCAAAGTGTACCGAGCGAAGATGGCGATATCCTGATTTGGCCGGAGGGCGCCCTGCCCTATGGCTTGCTGCCCAATCCGTATTCACCGGATAACAATACGCTGGAATTGGTCTCCGCATTTCTTGGCCGA
>JBCBGJ010000479.1:0-2242 GCA_038526925.1 Pseudomonadota bacterium | reverse complement strand
CAAAGACATTCAAGATCGCTTGAGGCTCGCGAAAATCCTATCTGAAAAGGGCAAACCCGGCGCACGCAAGCCGGAAGGACCCGATTGTCCAGCGCCAATGCGCGGGTAACAAACGGTTAAAGTCTTCGCCTTCACCCTGCCTCAATTTCTATGCACTAAGCCACGCGGAAGTTGTGCACGAAAGGTGAGCGGGCGTGAGAGCTTCAAACGGCAAACCCGGATTAAAAAAACCTGCTCCGAAACGTAAAGCGCCAAAAGCGCAGGGAGCAAGCGTGGGACTCTTCCGTGGACGACCAATTTTGAAATGGGGCTTGGTCTCAGGCTTTGTTTTAACGCTCGTCGGGCTGCTTGCTGCGTGGCTATATTGGCAGAGCCTATATCGCGGCATGCCTGCGCTTCCAGAAACAGCAGCGCTCTGGGACGCCAATCGCGAGCCTGCAATTGAGTATGTCGACCGCAATGGCAAGACCATCGCCATTCGCGGGCCGCGCTATGGCCGCGCGATCAAGCTCGATGAATTGCCGCCGCATGTTCCGCGCGCGTTTATCGCAGCAGAGGATAAGCGCTTCTATGAACATGATGGCGCCGATACCCAAGCCATGGCCCGCGCCGCGATGTCGAACGTGATATCACGTCGGACCGTGTCTGGCGCCTCTACGATTACGCAGCAGCTCGTCAAAAATCTGGTCCTCTCGCCGGAACAGACCTTAAAGCGGAAAGCCCAAGAAGTACGCCTGGCGCGGCAATTAGAAGAACAGCTCTCCAAAAATGAGATTCTCGAACTGTATCTCAACCGCGTTTACTTTGGGTCGGGCTTTTATGGTCTTGGCGCCGCGTCACGTTTCTATTTCGGAAAAGACCCGCAAGACCTGACTTTAGCTGAAGCCAGCCTTCTGGCGACCCTTCCGAAGGCGCCGTCTCGCCTTGCGCTCGATGACAATATGGAGGGTGCGAAGCAGAGACAGGCCTATGTCCTCTCGGAAATGCTACAGGCGGGATTCATCACCGCTGAGAGTGCACAAATCGCAATGAGTGCTGACGTCGCCCTCGCCCCAGAACCGGAACAAGATCCCCAGTTCGGATTTATCCTCGACGCCGCAACAGAGCGTGCGAACGATATGATCCCGGAAGTTCCAGATGATATGGTGATTAAGCTGACCATCGACTCTGACCTTCAAACCAAAGTGTCTGAAGTCCTTGAAGCGCGCATGACGGAGGAATCCGAAGAGGCCAAAGCGGGGCAGGCCGCTGCGATCGTGATGAACCGCCAGGGCCATGTTCTGGCGCTGTTTGGCGGTCGCGATTACACCGAAAACCAGTACAACCGCGCGATGCAAGCCCGTCGTCAGCCTGGCTCTGCCTTTAAACCCTTCGTCTTCGCAGCGGCGCTTGAAGCCGGCATCGGGCCCTATGATGTTCGCGTGGACCAGCCCGTCACGATTGATGATTGGTCGCCGAAGAATTTCTCTCGCGCGTTTATGGGCCCGGTCACGATCTCTGAAGCGCTTAAAGACAGCCTAAACACCATCGCGGCGACACTGGCACAGGAAACGAGCGTTGAATCGGTCATTTCTATCGCTCGGAAATTCGGCATCGGTGAAGACTTCCAACCCTTCCCGTCAATCGCGCTCGGCAGCCAAGAAGTCACCCTTTGGGATCTGACACGCGCCTATGGCCCGTTCATGACAGGCGGACGTAGAATCGATCCCTATTTGATCGAAACGATCGAAACCACGCGCGGCGATGTGATCTATCAGCGCGCTGAATATGAACCCGCACGCGTCTACAGCCGCGACATGGCCGAGACCATGACAGGCATGATGGCTGAAGTCATCCGGTCAGGAACCGGCAAAGCCGCCGCCGTTGAGGGCTGGCCCGTTGCGGGAAAAACCGGCACCAGCCAGTCATCCCGTGATGCGTGGTTTGTTGGCTACAGTTCCGAACTCTTGGGCGGCGTATGGACTGGCAATGATGATGACACGCCCATGAACGAAGTGACCGGGGGCGGCCTGCCGGCGCGGCTTTGGTCTGACATGATGAAGGTTGCCCATGATGGCCGATCACCCAGCTTGCTGCGCGGCGCGGACAAACTCATCCAGCTGACCCCCGAACAGCAAGCGCGCGTTGGCTACTACCGCGATCTCGGCATGGCCTTCGCAGGTCTTGCTGGCAATTCAAACTAAAGCTCGCAACAAAAACGAGTGAAGACTCATCCAAACACACGACGAGGTCGTATCTTCTA
>JBCBGJ010000478.1:0-2244 GCA_038526925.1 Pseudomonadota bacterium | reverse complement strand
GTTTTATATTTTGAACACGTTCAAGTTATAGTCAACATAGCTGGGAGTCAAGCGAGACTTGAGCCGACATTTGATCGAACCGACAGAGCCAAGGCGCGCGCGTTGGCTTTGCGCTTACACTAAATTGTAATTCCACCATCGACGCGGATCACCTGCCCTGTGACGTATCCGGCCTTGTCGGACGCAAGCCATGCCACCGCATTTGCGACGTCTTGAGCGCTGCCCCAACGACCTTCGAGCGGCAAGGATGCTCGCATGGCTTCCATAGTTTTTTCTCGGTCCACTCCCATTTCAAACGCCGTCTTCCACATCCCATCATCGATCACGCCTGGGGCGACAGCGTTGATCCGAACACCGCTGCGCCCAAGATCGAGTGAGGCGTTACGCGTAAACGAGTTTACCGCTCCTTTGGACGTCGCATACGGAATCTGACCAAGCGCGCCGGTATAGGCCGATATAGAAGATATATTGACCACATTGCCGCGTGACGCCTTCAGCGCTGGCGTCAATTCACTGGTCAGCAGAATGAGATTTCTGACATTGATATCGAGAATATAATCCAGCAGATCTGCGCGGACCTCGCCCATTTTCTGACGCCCCCCGACCCCGGCATTATTGACAAGAATGTCGACCTTGTTGGTTTCGTTTAAAATGGCTTGCGCGAGTGTTGAAGCGCTGTCTTCTTTGGCGAGGTCTGCCTCAATGACAATCGGATCATTTGGAAGTGACGTCGCTAAAGCTTCCATCTTGTCTTTGCTGCGCGCCACAAGCACGAGCTTGGCGCCATCGGCGGCGAGGGTCTGCGCAATCGCTTCTCCCAGCCCTCGGCTCGCCCCCGTAACAACTGCAACTTTATCAGAAAAATCATAGGCCAATTTGCTCTCCTCCTGGTCCTTTACGGAGAGAGTATAGCCATTAATTGAACACGCTCAATTAATTTCTCAGCCGTGGAGTCATGGAAACTCCGATCGCCGTTATCGTACCCTGCGGGCCTCAAATAGACCGATTATTTCTTGAGAAACGCTTCAAAAGCCTCGGTATATTCCGGATGCCATCGCGAAAGAGCTGGGCGGTTTTGGATAATGTCGTCCGCTGTCCATTGAATGCGCTTTTCATCAAGCGCTCTGGGCGTTTCATTATCGGGACACAGGATATAAAACTCGTCTTTCTCCAGTGCCTCCAGCATAAAAGACACGGTCTCTTCAGCCGTCGCCGCGAAGGGTGGCTTTTGCGGGATGAACTTGGCCACCATTGGTGTGTACACGAAAGCCGGGATCAAAAGATGCGCCGCGAGTTTGCAATTCTCTTCGTTCCGAAATGCCATCGCGATGCTCTCTGTATAGGCAAGGACTCCTGTCTTTGAGAGATTGTAGGCATAGTTCCCAGGCGGCCGCGTAATACCTTGTTTGGACCCCGTATTTATCACGGCGCCAGCCTCACCATGCTCAAGCATAGACGGAATAAAGGCGTGGCAGGTATGAACGATCCCCATCAGATTGATACCGAGCATCTGGTTGAATGCGTCGAGATCGTCCCAAGGCTTGGTCCCCATTCGGCCAATTCCGGCATTGCTCATCAAACAGTGTACTTTTTCGAACCGCGCCAGCACCTCATCGCGCATCTGTTCAACCTGGCTATTGTCAGAGACGTCACAAATGACGGCGTGCACCTTGCCGCTAGTCGAAGACAAAGATTGTTCCGCGGCCTTCAACTCATCCTGCTTCACATCCACAAGAACAGTGTTCATTCCTGCCGACGCGCACCGCCTTGCCGTCTCGAGCCCAATTCCGCCAGCGGCCCCGGTGATGACTGCCGTATTTCCGCTCGTAAGCCACTTTGTCATTCTATCTCTCCAAGCTCGTACTCCGAAACGGAACATCGTGCGATCTGACTGTCGAATACACCGCTAACAAGCAGTGTTTCATTCCAGTAGGCTCCGGTCGCTGACCCGTTTAACTCGCCATCCTGAGAAACATAAACGGACTCAAAGCCACGTTCGACCGGATCGAACTTAACAACTTGCGATGGGGACACGGTTTCCGGATTACTTGCATGTTGTGTGAAGGCGAGCAGCTTCGGATGAGCGCCGATATAGAGGGCTCCATCAGGCGCGACGTCAATGTTATCAGCGCCAGTCCCCATTCCGTAGTTTTTCCTTTTACTAAGCGCGCCTGAAGTTTGATCTCGCTCAAAGACAGCGAGTTTCCGGCCAATCGTCTCAGTCACATAAACTTTGCTTCCATC
>JBCBGJ010000477.1:0-2259 GCA_038526925.1 Pseudomonadota bacterium | reverse complement strand
ATCGAAGGTAAGTTCGTAGAGGCCGAAGACTGGACCGTGTGGACAGAGGATGTCGACTTAGCCACCGGCGAGCTGACCAGGCTACGATACTCGTAGCGCGAGAGTGGCTGGAGAATGCCGGATGTAATGAGTAGCAGACTCGCCAGCAGCACAGCCATGATCATGAAAGGCTTGGAGATCATGAATAAGGACTTGCCCATGCCCCAAACGGCAACCAGCTCACCGCTTCGACTGATCCGACTGACCGTGATGAGAACGGCCAAGAAAAACGCTGCTGGAATGCCGATACCTGCATAGTGAGGGATGAGATTACCGAGCATTGAAACGGTGTTTATCGAAGGTAAGTTCGTAGAGGCCGAAGACTGGACCGTGTGGACAGAGGATGTCGACTTAGCCACCGGCGAGCTGACGAGCTCATTCATTCTCGAGCGGCTGCCGGACGGTAGCCAAAGGATTATTTCGGCTGCGAGCGGCGCACTCGTTAGGCAAAATGGAACTATCTCTGAGATCCAGCTCGAGGCGGGTATGGGCGCGGATCTTAGTGAGACGAAGACGCTCAGCTCGCGGCTAGAGTTTGATTCATTTTGGTGGCGACCACCGGATGCACTCACCCAGTTTAGGGCGCGCGGGAAAGATGTTCGTGAGCTTATGCTGTGGGAATTATGGGCACCCGCGATATTCGTCCAAGACCCAGATCACGACAACATAGAGCCCCTCGAAGCCACGGTTTCTATTCACGATCAACTGGCACGCTTCGCCCTGATACTAATTCTACCCCTGATCGCCGTGCCTTTTGGCTTAAGCTATGGGCGCCATCCACCATCAAACGCGATCCTGATCGGGCTGCTCACACTCATTATCATTCAGCAGCTTCTCGAGCTCGCTAAATCGCTCGCGCTCGATGGCGTCGTCCCAGCATGGGCCGGCAGCTGGGCGGTTATTATCATTGTCGGTGTTTCAGGCATTTTATTATTCCTTCGCAGCGCTGTGACGATGGCGCAGCCGCCGCTTTCTTCGGTCCCGGCAATTCGACTGCCACGGTTTCTCTCGTCAAAATCAGATCCAGAACGGCCTGCCTCATGAAGCTAGTCCGGGGGTATTTTGCGCGGCTCTTCTTAGCGCGATGGTTCGTGACAACGTTCGCGCTATTAGCCTTGCTGAGCGTTGTCGATTCCATCGGCGCCGCGGACATTCTTCCAGAGGAATCAGGCACCCTAGACGCGCTGAAATACACATTGTTGCGTCTGCCGTCTCTGTATGATCGCATTTTCATGTTCGCGCTTTTCGTTAGTCTGTTGCTGACATTCTTGTCGCTTATCCGGCGCCAGGAATTGGTCGGCTTCGTGTCGATGAGTGTATCGCCCATCATGCAAGTTCGCGCGCTCATTCCGTCGGTTTTGGTCGTCACGATTGCTTCCCTTCTTATCATCGATCAGACCCTTCCCCGCACCGTTTCTAGTTTGGAAAACTGGCTTGGGGCGGATGCTTTCGCTGAGGAAGATGCCGGAAAACCGCGCTCACTATGGGTCGCAGATGCGACTTCGTTCGTAGAGATCGGCGGTTTCCAAGGAAGTGAGCTGTCGGACGTCGTGATCTATCAACGCGATGGAGCGGGTAAAATTTCGACCATCACGTATGCGGACCGCGCAAAATATACAGATCGGGGATGGGCTCTCAGCGAACAAAAAACGCTCAGCCTCGACTATGCTGACATAGAACCGATCGACCTATGGGTAACAGATCAAACCCCTGTCACGTTGCAAAAGTTGGGCACATCTCCACGTAACCTGTCTCTCAGCGAGCAATACAATCTCTCGCGTCTGAGAGGATCTGGCGTTCGGCCATCAACTGCCTATCTCGTGTGGTTCTTTGATCGTTTGACTATGCCCATCGTCGCTCTCGGATTTGTGCTTATTGCAGTTCCTCTAATGCAGGCTCTGGGGCGCCGCCAAACCGGAGATCAACGACTGATGATCGGGATCGCGATCGGGTTTGCTTATTTTATTTTTGACGGCGTTCTGAAGACGGTTGCGGAGGGCGGCGGCATCTCATTGCCGATGGCGATCATTCTGCCCATTCTATTACTACTGGGACTGGGCATTCATCTGAATCTGAATGCTGAGCGGGTTAGATGACTCAATCCCCGGTCTTCATCATCAATCCCAAAAGTCACAGAGTGAATGTGCACGGCTCCGTTCTGACGCGCATCGCGGTGGACTATGGAGACATCCCAATCGTCTACTTTGACGGGGAAACGCC
>JBCBGJ010000476.1:0-2260 GCA_038526925.1 Pseudomonadota bacterium | reverse complement strand
ATTTGGACGTGCTGATTTGAATTTGGTGATCTTGGGACAGGAGGATATCCGCTATGATGAAATGTGTCGCGCTATCCGCGCTTGCTTTTGTCGGCGCCTGCGCCACGCAGGCCCCGTATGGACCAGCCACGCGCGATGGCGGTGCCGGATACTCCGTTCTGCCCATCGAAAACAATCGCTTTCGTATCACTTACACTGACACCAGCGCAGAGCTTGCGCGCAGTCGCGCGCTTCGGCGCGCCGCTGAGATGACGTTGGAGCGCGGCGATGATTGGTTTCAAATCGTCACCGCCTATAGCGATACAGGTGAACTCGCGGGTGGAGGATCGTCTGTCTCGATCGGCGGATCTGGCGGCTCGAGCGGGCGCAGCAGTGTCGGCGTCGGGGTTGGTATTGCCCTGCCCCTTGGCGGTGGTTCAAGGTCGGTCGAACACGTGATGGAGATCGTCACGGCAAGCGGTGCCAAACCAGACAATCCAGACGCCTATGATGCGTCCGATGTCCTTTCAAATTTGGGCGGCGCTTAAGCTGGAACTTCTTTTCCGGCCCAATCAAAGACTTTGCCTGAATCGTCTGGGATGAGCCCATCGATCACACTCAGCAAATAGGCCGCAGATTGCTCGGCGGAGAAAAGCTGCTTATCCGGCACGCCCGATTGGAACGGTTTGGACAGGTCAGTATCAACCGTCCCGGGATGTAATCCCACAGCGATGAAGGCCTCGTTCCGGCGCGCTTGTTCAATCGCATAATTCTTAATCAACATATTGAGCGCCGCTTTAGAGGCGCGATAGGCATGCCAGCCGCCAGTACGATTGTCTGAAATCGATCCCACCCGCGCGGAAAGTGCGGCGAAAACCGCGCGCTCCTTTCGCGGCATGATTGGCAAAAAGTGTTTAGCGACCAGCGCGGGCCCAATCGTATTTATCTGAAAGACCTTTGCAAAAGCTTCTGGCGATTGCTGGCGATAGGATTTTTCAGGTGCGAGGCCGGCCTCGTCGGAGAGGATCCCGGCCGCGATGATGACCAGATCAGGTGCGCCGTCTTTGCAAATCTCATCTGCCGCAGCGCTAATCGTTTCCTCTTGGTCGAAATCGACGCTTAGCGCTTTGATTTTGTGTGCGCTCGCCCCCGGTTTTCTGGAGAGGGCATAGACCTGCTCACAGTCTGCGCGGGCGGCAAGTTGCTCGACCAAGGCCGCACCAATGCCGCCAGACGCTCCGATAATAACCGCTCGCATAGAAACGCTCCTCTTCGACGAGGAGAGCTAGACCAATCGGGCCTTGAGAAAAGCTAGACGCGCAGACCTGTTTTGTCGCGGTAGATGGTCAATAGATCGAGCTGACTATCTGTGGGGTCGCCTTCGGCTTCGGACACCGCGACCAGCATACTGTCCAGATCAACCAGTTCTTTCCCGGTCATGCCCGGCGATTGTCGGACAAAGTCCGTCATTTTCGACATGACGACATGGCTTGCACCGCCATTTCGCGAGAGCCAGCCGGCCTGACCGATCAGGGAATTGGCATCGGCTTCGGTGAATTCGAAATGGTGCATCACCTCACCGCGAATGACCGCCTCTTGGCGCTCTGTTAGCGTGCCGCGCGCTTGGGCGATTTCGAGCATCAGGATCGTTGCGGCTTCACGTGGATCATCGACGACCGCAAGACCCCCTTTGCCGGACTTGTTCTTGAAGCGCATTTTTCGCGGCAGATTGGCAACCGTTTCGGCGACTTTCCGGCCATCCTTCGCTACCTGCTGCAGCGCTTTGATGCGCCAGTACCAGACGGCAATGAACCCGAAAAACCCAATAAGGATTGCTAGAAACTGCATCAGAAAAGCCCGTTCAATATTAAGCTATCGTAACCCCAATCGAAGCTGGATTGAAGTGAACAATTTGCTCTGTCATGATCTTCACATGACTTTGGATGAATACAATGACTTTTGTAAGGCACTGCCCGCGACCAGCCGGGTTGTGCAATGGGGTGGCAGTCATGTTTGGAAAGTTGGCGGGAAGGTCTTTGCCGTCGCTGGATGGGGCGATGGGGACGTGTTCGCGGTAACCTTTAAAGTGACACCGCTTTCCTTTGAGATCTTATCCGAGCAACCGGGCTTGCGCCCGGCGCCCTATCTCGCGTCACGCGGTATGAAATGGATCCAGCATTATGCTGAGCCAGGACTGAAGGATGGAGATCTCAAAGGAAAGCGGTGTCACTTTAAAGGTTACCGCGAACACGTCCCCATCGCCCCATCCAGCGACGGCAAA
>JBCBGJ010000475.1:0-2260 GCA_038526925.1 Pseudomonadota bacterium | reverse complement strand
GCGCCAAAGCCTCAGCCACAGGGATGAAATCGTTATAGGTTCGCCCCCAGCCATGCCCGAATACGCCGTGATCGCCCATAAGACTGGGACGCTAAATGGATTGGTCCACGATATCGCGATCGTCGAGAGCCCAGCTGTGGCGTATTATTTGGTCGTCCTGGCGGATGGATTGGAGGATGATGCCGCATTTGCGCGGGACTTGGCCGCGTTTTCGGAGACGGTTTATGGGCTTCATTTCATTGAACGCTCAAGATAATACCGGCACTAGAGAAATAAAATTTTGGCGAACAAGGTAGTAATCCATGCACTACATGATCACTGCACTTTGTAGCATGATAGCGACTACGGTTATGATGGCTGCAAATGCATAACAGTCGACCAGACAGGTGGACGTAGATGGCGATTTATGGGTGCTGACCCGGCACGCGGAGCACTGTACAGATAAGGACGCCGCCGCAATCGCGGATTATCAAAGCGCGCCTATTTATCATCCAGCGCGCGAAGTGCGCGTCGATCGCTATCTTGTAAACTCTACGACAAATTGCTGGGTTGAGCTGACAATCGCAGGCATCGATGACACATCATTGCTTTTCAAAGTTTCGCATAAGCAAGTTGTTCTGGACAGGCGCTTGCTTTCTTGGTGGGGGTTAAAAGTACATTCTTACCCAAGCGAATACGATGACCTGTACTAGCCTTCTCTGCGTCTAGTGCGCGTGCTGGATTTAACGTACTGAGCAATCATTATTACGGTAACGGAAACACTCCCGAACTACCGCCGCTGCAGCAGCCGTGCATCTTGCGGCACGGGGTCTTCGAACGTTTTGATTGTGTCGCTGACCGCTTCTGAAATCAGATGATCGATCAGCTCCGGGAAGAGAAGCGGCTCAGCGGCCGCCTCCCATAGGAAGAAACCATACGAACCCGGGATCGCATTGATCTCGTTGAACCAGAGCTCGCCGGTTTCTAGATTGCACATGAAGTCGATGCGCGGGGCGCCGCGTTTGCCGAGGGCGGTGAACGTCTTCGCGGCATAGTCATAGATCCGGTCACGCAACTCATCCGGGATATCCGGATTGATATCGCGGGTCAGCGAAAGCATGCCCTCAGAAGGCTTGAAAGCACCTTTGGTGCCGCCATCAGCCGAGAGATACTTTTCCCGGAAGTCCAGCAGCTCTGCACCCGATTTTGGGCGCTCAATCGCAGAGAACTTGATCTCTCCGTCCTTGGCGATCATCGCGATGTTATACTCGACCAGGTTCTGAACCTGCGGCTCGATCAGCGCGAGCGTGTCTTTCTTGAGCACGTATTCGATCAGGGGCCAGACATCCTCATTCTCGCTCTTGGCGAGACCAACCCCAACACTCGAGCCGAGATTGGCGGGCTTGATGATGACCGGAAAGCCGAATGCGTCTTTGACCTCTTTCAGAACCGCTTCCGGACGGTGCACGCGTTCGCGGTCGACGGTCACTTGCGGTAAGACGTTGACGCCCGCGGCCTTCACCAGGGCTTTGGTCACATCCTTGCGCATCGCGATTGAGGCACTGGAAGCCGACAAACCCGTTACGGGAATGCCGAGCAGCTCGAAATAGGCCTGCACGCGGCCATCCTCACCAAAGGTTCCGTGAAAGACCGGCAGGACCACATCCACGGCCTGGATAACCGTGTCATCCATGGCGCAGATGACCGGCCCATTGTCGCTCCATCGAAACGTCACTTGCTGGCCAAGCGGCGGGCGCGGGCGATATTTGGCTATATCGCGCAGGCTAGACCCGATCCAAAATCGGTTGGCGAAATCCATGTAAACCGGCAAGATATCGAGGCCGCGAACATCGGCGGCATCCATCAATTGGTGGGCACTGACGACGCTAACATCGTGTTCGGAGCTCGCGCCCCCAAAAATCACCACAGTTTTCAACAGTTTTGCCAATTTTTCACCAGTCTTAAGTCTTAAGCGCGCTTAGGGTATTAAAGAGCGAATCGTTGAGCGGGATCAAGCGCACCTATGAGCACTGCATTGAAGCCAAATTTGGTTCAAATTGGGGACGCGAGGAAGCCGGCCATCGTATTCGGGCATGGCTGGGGGCGAACCTATAACGATTTCATCCCTGTGGCTGAGGCTTTGGCGCCTGTTGCGAGCAGCTATTTGGTCGATTTTCCGGGCTTCGGAGATAGCGCCCGACCCGATGAAGCCTGGGGAACTGAAGACTATGCAGAACATATGATAGCTTTTCTGCGAGATCAGCATTGCTTGAGCGACTAT
>JBCBGJ010000474.1:0-2261 GCA_038526925.1 Pseudomonadota bacterium | reverse complement strand
GTTGTGATGTCGCGCACGCGCGCCAGCCTCCACGCAGAAAATCGGCACCCCCACGCTCCGCGCGGTCCCCCCAATTTTCAGCCCTCCGGCCCCCTGTCTTCGATCTGGTTCCGGCCGCAGGACGGGCTGCGCCCTCTCTGCTTTGTCCAGTCGAATGGCATGGGCCATTCGGCTGGTCAATTCAGCCGAGGCTTCGCCACTGGCGGAGAAAGGGCCCGGACTGAACCGTCTCAAGAAAGGGACACCGGATGGCGCGGAAACGAAAGATCGAGGGCAAAGCGATTGCGCGGATACTCGATGCCAGAACGCAGGAAACGGTTGGATACCTGTTTGAATGGAATACCGGGGAAATCGACCCAAAGTGGAACGATGAAATCCCGCGCGAGGAAAAGGACGTTGTTTATGAATACACCTGATCTTTACGCAATGATGAGCGAAGACGATGAACTCGATCTGGGGACCGTCTATGCTGCCTCCGAACAGCCATTGCGGCTCTTTGGATCTTCTTACATGCGCGACAAGGAATCCACCGGTTCGCTGAAAATCGTGGACCCACACGGTGTCACAACCGCCACCTTTGACGTCTGGCAAAACAAGTGGGTGAAAGCCGCCGATACGGGCGCATAAACTTCCAATTTCAACCATAAAGTGCTAGAATGCCGTCGAAAGGATACTAGTCGATGCGCTTCACAAAACCTCTTGTTTTCATGGTAACTGCCGCGCTTTCTGCGTCTCCTGCTTTCGCATGGGAGCATACGTTTACAAGGGGTCTCGATCTATATTCAGCAACCGACAACGGGGCGACCATTCGGCTCGTATGCGATCCTAATCGCGTTTATGGCGGCACTGAAACCATGGTTCTGATCGTCCTTGGTGGAAACTCTGACCTGAACACAGACGCAACGCTTGCTTTTCCCGGTGGCGAAACTGTCACGGCACCGCTTGTTCATGGCCGCATGTCAAAACGCGATCTTGGCGACGCAACCTGGGCCCGACTCGTTGACGGTTTGCGCAACACGCCAAGCGTGGAACTTACGGTTGGTGCAACCTCGCGCCAATTGAACCTGGGCGAGGCAACAGCATTCACCTGCCTCTGAACGACAAAGCCCCCACGTCCATTCTGGATAGCGGGGGCTCAGGCCGACACCGGCCAACAGGGAGTCGTTTCAGACTATCACAGAAACCGAAACTCTCCTCGGTCTTTCGCGCGGGGCGAAAGGGCAGGGGCCTAAGCGGCCTCTGCAATCTCTCCGGCTTGCTCCAATAGGTAATCAGCGGACCGCTGCGCGGCGGCGGCTGCCTTTACAATTGCTCGCTTGTCGTCGCGCAGAACCTTCAGCCATGATTGAATATAGGCCGCGCTGTCATCGATATGCCCGGGCTGGAAGCCAAGCTGCGCACCCGTCATCGCGGATGAGATTTCAGCAACAAGCTCTTCCATCGCATAGACCGCATTCCCAAATTTAGAGCCAGCCTTTTCCTTGGTGCGGTCACACCGGCGCTTGTGGCCTGTCGCGTGAGACAGTTCATGAAACAGGGTCGAATAGAACAACTCAGCCGCTTTGAACTTCGACACTTCCGGCATATGGACGTGATCTTTTGACGGGATGTAACAGGCACGCTCCCCGCCTTCCTCATATCCCACACCCATGTTTTCGATCATGTTGGCTGCGATATGCGAAAGCTGCTCAATGGGCCGCGTTGCCAAAGGCGCAGCTTCATCCGGCGTCGGAAACTGATCCTCTAACCCGTCGATCTGCTGCACATTGAACACGCGATAGGCTTTCAGATAACCGCGCGTCTTGGCTTCCTCCTCACCCTCTGGCGCGTCTTCCTTGGCTTCAAATGTCCCGTACTTCACCACAAGCGACGACTTCTCACCTTTGCGCACCATGCCGCCCAAATCCTTGGCTTGTTTGAAGGTCATCCAAACCGGATTCCGATAGCCCTGCGACCATGCTTTAAGGCTCAACAACACATGATTGATCCCACGATAGCTGTCACCCGTCACCCGCAAGGGCAGGGCTGCGGCGTTCGTCTGCCACGGGCATTCCCACGGCTTCACACCCTCTTCCAGTGCTTCAATGATCTGATTTGTAACCTCCTCATAAACATCAAATTTTGGCATGACGATTCTCCTTTGTGGTGTCGCTTGGGTCTGTCGCCCAGTGGATCGGGGTTGACGGACAGCGCAGAATGCGCCTGCTCCTGAAACCTCGAATGCGATGAAAGGGAGGATTGGGAGGATTGGGGCGAAATCG
>JBCBGJ010000473.1:0-2267 GCA_038526925.1 Pseudomonadota bacterium | reverse complement strand
TATCTGGCGGACAAGGCGATGCAGAGAGTAAAATCGCAGCGATGGAAGAGGCCGGAATAAAAGTCTCACCAAGCCCTGCCCGTTTGGGCATGACTATGGTAGAGGTTTTGAAAGGTTGATCCTATCTTAGAATAGGGTGTTAAATACGCCCACAAAAAGATAGGGCGGTCAGACGAGGCCAGAAAGACCCCGCCGGACTGTCCACAGCGTTTAAGGACGGTAAGTCGATGGCAGATGATGGCACACCGGTAAGCGGCGGACGCTCAGCGTCCAACGCAGCCATGCTGGACACAGAATTTCTTTACGGCGGTAGCGCGGTCTGGATCGAACAGATGCAGGCGCGCTACGCTGCGAACCCAAATTCTGTTCCGGAAAGCTGGCGCGCTTTTTTCGAAGAGCTTGGTGACGGCAGCGATGATGCTGTTCGCAATGCGGATGGTGCAAGCTGGGGCCGTGAGAGCTGGCCGAAGCCTGTTTCAGCAGAAGAGATCGCGGCGTTCGATGGCAACTGGACGCTGTTAGAGCCAAAGCTTGAGAAGAAAATCAAAGCTGGCGCGCCTGCCGCGTCTGAGGCCGATATTGCTCAAGCGGTTCAGGACTCTGTTCGCGCGCTGATGATGATCCGCGCGTATCGCGTGCGCGGGCACTTGCAGGCACAGCTGGACCCGCTGGGGCTCGACTTTGCTGACCCGCAACCTGAGCTTGATCCCGCGAGCTATGGCTTCACTGACGCGGATATGGATCGCGAAATTTACATTGATGGCTATCTCGGTCTGGAACGCGCGAGCCCGCGCCAGATGCTGGACATCCTGAAGCGGACTTATTGCTCAACCATAGGCATCGAGTTTCAGCACATTTCTGACCCGGAAGAGAAAAGCTGGCTGCAGGAGCGCATTGAAGGCCCCGACAAAGGCGTTGCGTTTACTGCAGAAGGTAAAAAGGCGATCCTCACCAAGCTGATCGAAGCGGAAACGTTCGAACGCTTCCTGCATAAGCGCTATCCGGGCACGAAACGCTTTGGTCTGGACGGTGGCGAAGCGGCTGTCCCGGCATTGGAGCAGATCATCAAACGCGGTGGTGCGCTCGGCGTGAATGAGATCGTTGTCGGCATGCCTCACCGGGGCCGATTGAACATGCTCGCAGCCGTCATGGGCAAGAAGTATGAGAAAATCTTCCATGAGTTCATGGGTGGTTCGACCCAGGGCGCGGGAACATTTGGGTCCGGTGATGTAAAATACCACCTCGGCACGTCATCAGACCGCGAGTTTGACGGCAACACTGTTCACCTGACCATGAATGCAAACCCGTCCCACCTTGAAGCGGTAAATCCTGTTGTGTTGGGCCGCACGCGCGCCAAGCAGCACATGGCGTTTGAGGACGGTGGGGATCTGGATCGCGCCAAGAAACTGCCGCTTCTGCTCCACGGTGATGCGGCCTTTGCCGGTCAGGGCGTGGTTGCGGAGTGTTTCGCACTGTCCGGTCTGCAGGGCTATCGCACGGGCGGAACGATCCACTTTATCGTCAACAATCAGATCGGCTTTACCACGAGCCCTATGTATTCGCGCTCGTCGCCGTATCCGTCTGATGTCGCACTGATGGTTCAGGCGCCGATCTTCCACGTGAACGGAGATGATCCGGAAGCGGTTGTCTATGCAGCGAAAGTGGCGACAGAATACCGCCAGAAGTTCGGCAAGGACGTCGTCATCGACCTGTTCTGTTATCGTCGTTTTGGCCACAATGAGGGTGACGAGCCGATGTTCACCCAGCCTTTGATGTACACCAAGATCAAAGGCCATCCGTCGACGCGCGAAATTTATGCGGAGCGCTTGGTCAAAGAAGGCCTGCTCACAGCCGATGAAGTCGCCGCAGAGGTCAAGACATTTGAGAAATTGCTCGATAAAGCCTTTGAAGACGGAAAAACGCTTGGCAGCGGCGAAGCCGATTGGCTGGAAGGCGAGTGGGAAGGGCTTGGCCTACCCGCTGATGATGATCGCCGCGGTAGAACCGGCGTATCAAAAGCCCGACTGAAAGAGCTTGGTGAGGCAATTACGACAGTCCCGGATGATGTAAATGTTCACCGTACGCTTGGTCGTGTCGTGAAGGGCCGTGCCGATGCGATTTCCAGCGGTAAAGGGCTCGACTGGGCGACAGCGGAACATCTGGCGTTCGCGACGCTTTTGGATGAGGGCTTCCATGTCCGCCTATCCGGACAGGATTGCGGTCGGGGCACGTTCTCGCAGCGCCACAGTCATTTCGTCGATCAGAAA
>JBCBGJ010000472.1:0-2267 GCA_038526925.1 Pseudomonadota bacterium | reverse complement strand
GCGGGCATTGGATGTCTTCAAATCGAATATCTATGCCGGGCTCGTTGTCCTTGCAGGGCTCTGTTTGGCGGCTTTCCTCTAGGCCATTCTTGTCTGCCCTTAGGAAAGGGCTGTATATTAGCGTCATGGCTGCTGCAAAACGAATCCGCCCGCTTGATCTGTTCTCTCGAGAAGAATGGGAGCATGTGTCTCGTCGCTCTGACTTGATGGGGCTTGGCATGGTGGTGCATTGCTGGGTGGTCATCGCTCTCGCTATGGCGGCGGCGATTTGGCAACCGCTTCTGATTGTTCTAGCCGTTCCAATCATTGGCGCACGGCAACTGGGCCTCGCAGTGCTGATGCATGAGGCTGCGCATGGCGGCTTAGCGCGGAACAAAGCTGTGAACGATTTCTTTGGTCACTGGCTCTCGGGTGCACCGATTGGTGGAAGCCTGAAAGCCTATCGCCCCTATCACCTGCAGCACCATAAATTCGCGCAGCAACCCGAAGATCCGGACTTGGTCCTTTCAGCGCCGTTCCCGATCACGCGGACCTCGCTAAAGCGTAAAATGATCCGTGACCTGACCGGGCAGACCTTTTTCAAGCAGCGCTATAACCAGCTTTCAAACGCGATGGGGTTCAATATTCGACCCGGCGCCGGAACGGGTAACCGTATGCAGGCCGCGCGTGAGGCGGCCGTGCCCTACTTGATGACCAATGGCGCGCTATTGGTATTCCTGACGCTGATCGGGCATTGGTGGGCGTTCTTCGTGCTCTGGCTGCTACCAATGGCGACTTGGAATATGATGGTCACCCGGCTGCGTAACATTGCTGAGCACGCAGTCGTTCCAGATCACAACGACCCAATGCGCCACGCACGCACGACCCATGCGACGGTTCTGGAGCGTATCTTTTTAGCGCCTTACTGGGTGAACTATCATTGTGAGCATCACATGTTTATGCACCTGCCCTTCTATCGTCTTGCAGAAGCCCACAAGCGGCTGCAACAGAAAGGGATTACAGATCGGATGGAAGTTCAGGACAGCTATTGGCGGGTGCTGAATTCCGCAGCAAACAAACCGGAAGCAATGTCACCAGCATGACCGAAACCAAAACCAAAGCGCGCAACGTCTTAGGCGGCGATCTGCAAGACTGCAGTCATGACCCGCTGACCGGTTTTTTCCGCGATGGCTGTTGCAATACGGGCCCGATGGATCAGGGCATGCATACTGTTTGTGTGTCGCTCACAGCTGAGTTCCTGCAATACAGTTTTCACCGCGGGAATGATCTGATCACCCCTCGCCCGGAATTTCGATTCCCGGGCCTCAAACCCGGTGACAAGTGGTGCCTTTGTGCCTCGCGCTGGGAAGAAGCGCGCCAAATGGGTGTCGCCCCGCCAGTGTTTCTCGAAGCGACGCATCACAAGACGCTCGCCATCGTTGATCTGGCGCATCTAAAATCGCATGCCACGGAGAGCGCTTAGTCCATGAAACTTCAGATTGAGATGGTCTCTGACTTAGTTTGCCCATGGTGCTGGGTGGGTTTGCGACGCCTAAAAGGCGCAATTGAACTCGTGCCAGAATTGGATGTTGAGGTCCTGTTTCGCCCCTTCGAACTCGACCCGACTGTTCCAGCCGGCGGCACGGACTACAAAGAATATATGAAAGCACGTTTTGGCAGCGATCAAGGGCGCGAGAAATCCAATCAGATGCGGGATCTTCTGATCCAATACGGTGAAGATGAAGGCATCCCCTTCCATTTTGATCGCATCACGCGCCGCCCGAATAGTTTCAACGCCCACCGTGTCGTCAGATGGGCGCAAGGCCAAGGGCACGGAATGGCGGCGAAAGAAACTCTGTTCGAAGCCGTCTTCTCAAAAGGGCAAGATATTGGCGACCACGAGACATTGGTGACGATCGCCGCAAAGATCGGGCTCGATGCCAATCTTGTGTCTGATCTCCTCGCTGGAGAAGCTGATGTCGAGAACACCAGGAACGAACAGAACCTTTTCAGGCAAATGGGAATATCGGGTGTGCCGACTTTTATCGCGCATCGTCAGATCGCAGTGCAAGGCGCTGAGACCTCTGAGAAGATTGCGCGGTTCTTACGTTCGGCGGCGCAACACGTTCCTGGTCAGCAACCGACTACGAGCGCGCCAAACTAGTTGAGCTGTGCCTCAACAAGCTTCTTATAGGCGCCGTTCAACGCCATCAGCTCATCATGCGTACCGCTTTCAACAGCTTTGCCTGAAAAGGTTCTGTTCGTTCCTGGTGTTCTCGACATCAGCT
>JBCBGJ010000471.1:0-2270 GCA_038526925.1 Pseudomonadota bacterium | reverse complement strand
AAGTTTCGCTCTCAGGTCATGGATTGTCTGGACAACTCTAGCTCAGCCGAACCGTCGAGCGTCCGGCAGACGATGGGCGTTCTTCGCCGCAGCAATGATCGCCCGTATTCGCTCACACGGGCAATCGCGGCCGAACTGACGGGCAACTGGAAGGAAGCCAGTTTCGAGCGCGAATGCGCCGAAGAACTGGCACGATCGACCGGACGTTCGCCGACCGGAATTTATGTCCCGGCCGTCGCACTGGCTGGTCGCGATCTGCTGACAACCGGTAATGCCGGATCGCTAATCGGGACCGAACACATGGCGAGCCAATTTATCGACGCACTTCGGCCCGAAGTGCAGGTGATGCAGCTTGGCGCGCGGGTTCTGCCCGGTCTCCGCGAGAATGTGTCCATTCCACGGATGCCCGCCGGTACGTCAGCCGAATGGATTGCCGAGGATGCAGCTGCGACTGAAAGCACACCGAACTTCGACAGTGTAAGTCTTACGCTCAAGCAATTGAGCGCCAGGACACGCATGAGCCGTCGCCAGATCAAGCAGTCATTGCCCGCGCTCGACGCCGTGCTTCAAAACGATCTGCGCCGTGAAATCGCAATCGCTGTTGATCGAGCCGCAATCGCAGGTGTCGGATCGACTTTTGAGCCGCGAGGCATCCTCAATACACCCGGCGTTGGAACACTGGGGGCTGATGGCGCGGACGGCCGCCAAATTTGCTGGAAGTCTGTGACCAACTTGATGGCGCAGGTCGAGGATGCGGGAGCGCCGATGCAGAGCTTGGCTTTCCTGTCTAATCCGAAAGTGAAAGCAAAGCTGTTGGCCACGGCCAAGTTCCCGAATTCCGACTCCGCGATCCTGACAACTTCGGGATCAGGCCTTTCAATTGCTGGCCACACGGCCGCCTTTACATCGCTTGTACCGTCGAACTTCACACTCGGATCTGGCACCGAACTTTCTGCGCTGATCTTCGGAGCTTGGTCCGAACTCCTGATTGGCCAATGGGGCGGGATTGACGTGATCGTGGACGACAAGACCGAAAGCGATCGCGGCAATGTACGGATCACCGCGCATAGCGAATGGGACATTGCCCTGCGCAACGCTCAATCGTTCGCTGCGATCACTGACATCCTCGCACACTAAACTCACGGCGCGGCCCCTTTGGGCCGCGCCTTCACCGTCGAAAGGAAACTAGTAATTGAACGATCAAGATACGGACAATGTCGGTCGCGGATCGAGGCTGTTGCGCTCGGGGTCTTCATTGATCGCGATCGTACGGGCGGCGCCGCAATCGATTTAAACGACGCGGACAAGTGCTTCACCGACGTTTCGGCGATCGAGCTACGAGACGGTTTTGCCGCACTCGAACTTTGGGGCAAACTCGTTGTTGCAGAACGTATGTTTCGCCCGAACTACCTGATTGTTTTGGGCGATTCCGCGTCGATTGAGATTGCTACAGTCGATGCTGCGACCCGCGAATTCAAGAAATCACTGAAAAAAGGAAACACACATTATGGAAAATAACAGCACTATCGCTCGCGAAGACATTCTTGGTGCGTATTTTGCCGCTTCACAACTGGTCGTTCAATATGGCCCGGCATACTTACCCGCGTTCGAGCGGCTGCAGCAAGAAATCAACCGGCTAGACCTTAAAGATGAAATGATGGCACGCGCGCTGGCGGTAGTCGAAGGCAAACGCAAGCCTGGCGGGATGGGCGACTGATGGGCATCCGTGATCTTTTCTTCTCAATCACTGCCCTAGACAAGACCGGCAACGCCTTCGCAGCGGTCAACAAGAAGCTGCGTGAGACCGGTGGTCATGCCGCGACTGCGTCCGAACGGATCGATCGCACCGGGGCCGCCATGCGCCGCGCCGGGGCGGCAGGTTCGGTCGCCTCGGCCGGGATCGTCGCGCTCTTTCGCGGTTCGATTGGCCTTTACGACGAACAGGCCCGCGCCGAAGCCAAGGTCGCACAGGCGATCCGGTCAACTGGCGGCGCGGCCGGATTTACCGCAGAAGAATTGCGAAAGCAGGCAAGTGCGCTACAAAGCGTGACCCGGTTTGGCGATGAACGTATTCTGAACGATGTGACGGCGCAGATTCTCACCTTCAAAAACATCGCGGGCGACAGCTTCGCCCGTGCCCAGACGGCCGCCCTTGACCTCTCAACGGTACTTGACGGCGATCTGCAATCAGCCTCTATCATGCTCGGAAAGGCGCTAAACGATCCCGTGAGAGGCCTCTCTGCCCTGTCGCGGGCAGGGGCAACCTTTTC
>JBCBGJ010000470.1:0-2275 GCA_038526925.1 Pseudomonadota bacterium | reverse complement strand
GCTGGTGTGGTCAGCTTGCGGCCATCAACACGAACTTCACCACGTTCGATCATCGCCTCAGCTTCTCTGCGGGAAGCGACGCCTGCTCGCGCCAAGTATTTCGCGATCCGTTCGCCTTCGCTCCAGTCTCGTTCAACGCCTTTTCTTTGAGGGCGCTTTGTTCGATTTGGTCGACCTTTTGGCTTTCGGTTCGTCTCTCGACGGTCCGTCATATAGTTCTCCGTTTAAGACTGCAGCCCAAAGACGGGCGCGAGGATCATCAACCCTAATATCAGCTCCATAGGAATCCAAACAGGAATGAGACCTTTGGATCGGTTTTCTTTTCCGTCGAGGAGTAAAGAGAGTGTACGGCCGAAGCCCGCCCCGATCCACCCCATTGCAACCGGGAAGAGGGCAAAGATCTTATAGGTCAGGTCCAGGCTGCCCTGGAGAAGAATGATAAGCGCGGAGAGGTGGATGAGCAGTAACAGTCCGCCATAGGTCGCGCGAAACTCTGAAAAGCCGCCGGGTTTCTCCGGATCTGGATCAGCGACAAGACGCACGACACCTGCCGCCCAGGATGGGACGAGCAGTGAGCCCATTCCAAGCGCGGCGCAAAACCCGAGAGCGATGATGGCGATAATATCGAATAGCGGCGGCATGTTCTGTGTCCTCTAACTTTGATGCCAGGATATAGACCGGAGAGGTGCTTTGGACAGCATCTACATGACACCCGCATTGCGCCAGGCGTCCTTGGGCCAACGGCGGTGTTGCCAGAACCATTGTTCTGGGTTTGCCCATACCTCGGCTTCGATCAGACTGGTAATATGCTCCACACAGGCTTTCACATCCGCCTCTACGTCACCGGTTTGTTTTGGCATGAAAGGCTCGTGCGCGGTGACGGCGAAACGTGCGGGTCCCGTTCGCCGCGTCGTCATCAGGACAATCGGGACTTTGTATTTCAATGCCAACCGAGAGGGTCCTGGGGCCGTCATGGCCTCGTGTCCAAAGAATGGGATCGAGAGGCCCTGATTGAACTTTTGGTCGTTCATCAGACCGACGCTGCGGTTCTTGCCGAGCGCCCGCATCACTTCCCGCGTTCCGAGCCCCTTGGGTGTAAGAACCCCAATTCCGTAATCATGCCGGACTTTGTTGAGCTTGCGGTCGATATGAGGATTGTTGAGCGCCCGGTAAGTGATCAGACAATCGACAGGGCGATTGCAAATCACTGCGGCCATAACTTCCCAATTTGCGAAATGGCCCGAGACGAATACGGCGCCTTGTTCCGAATTTTCAATCGCGTCCAAATGTTCTGCGCCGATCACCTCAACGCGATCACCGGCATAAGGATCGATCTTCGGGAGATGCGGCAGCTCTCCGGCGGTGCGGCCAACGCTTTCCCAAGAAGCCAAGGCGATCTGGTCTCGTGCCGCTTCAGAGAGATCCGGAAACGCCAGCGCTAGATTGCGTTTCACGGTCTTGTTTTGTGAGAGCAACGGCGCAATCCGCTTCATCAGCCAGCCAAGGAAATTAGAGGCTCTGTCGGGTCCGAGAGCTTTCATAGGGGCCCAATAGATGACGTCCCATGCCAAGGCTTCGATGCGCCACATCAGGCGCTGACCGAATGTCGAGCGATTATCAATGTCTTTGGGACGAATATATTGAGGCGCTGCTTTAGCCATTTCCGGCATGTTTGATCACATCTGCGAGTAGTTTGTCGAGCGCGTCCTGCGGCGCGAACTGCACCACAATCGGAAGGCTTATAATGCTGCTTGCCTGGTCCGCGCTTAATCGCGAAAGGTCTTTTTCGGTCGTGATCAGGCGCGCCTTATGATCGTCGGCTAGGCGCTGGAGATAGGTTAGGTCAAAGCCAGTATAGCTATGATGATCGGGGAATGGGACTGCGTCGCAAACCTCAACGCCAATGTCAGTTAGTGTGTCGAAAAACTTTTCAGGCCGCCCAATTCCTGCGAACGCAACATACTTGCCTGCTGGAGGTTTGTCTTCGGCCTGTATGGTTCCATTTATGATTGGAAGAGATGAGTGACGCAGAACAGCTGGCGGCTCATCATTACCCATCAGAACGATCGCATTTGCGCGTGATAAGCCATCCACCACGCGTTCTCTCAACGGTCCTTTTGGAATGACAAACCCATTCCCGAAACCGGCGTGAGAATCCACAACGATGAATGTGAAGTCCTTAGCCAAACCAGGGTTCTGATGGCCATCATCCATGAGGATCACGTCTACCCCATCTGCCGCCATTGCCGCGCCCGCGGATGCGCGATTCGCACCA
>JBCBGJ010000469.1:0-2276 GCA_038526925.1 Pseudomonadota bacterium | reverse complement strand
CATGAACCTCATAGTAAAGGTTTAAACCGTTGATGTCGGCGTAGCGCCCGGTCCCCGCCTCCTCGGCGACGCCTGGGCCTGTTATCAAACAGGCGATGAGCGCCATAATAGTTCTACCAAGGGCCATAGCATTCTCTCCACTATCCAAGCGTTTTTGCGTATTCTTCCAGTTGGGTTGCGACCGTTCCCCACCCATCGAAGAACCCCATATCCTCGTGTGATTTTCGCGCTTCAGACGAACGATGCCGTGCTGTCGCAGTATATGTCGTCCCTCCGTTTCCATCATCTTCAAACTCGATGATCGCCGTCATGAACGGATCGGCAGCGGGCTTCCAACCTTCACTGTAGGTATCGGTGAATACCAGACGCTTTCGTTCCTCAACCTCAAGATACACGCCTTCGTTCGCCATTTGATTGCCCTCGACGTTCATAACGGTATTGAAGCGACCGCCGACACGCAGGTCGATTTCGCATGCGTCAATGGAGTGCGGTTTGGGAACGAAAAAGTGCTTGATGTGTTCAGGTGTCGTCCAGCATTCCCAAAGCAAGGACCGAGGCGCGTTGAGCGTGCGGGTGAACGTAAGATCAGTTTCAGGGTTGAGTTTCATTTGTTGCGTTCCTTCATCAGGTTGGTGATGTAATCATCAAGGCCGTCGAGGCGCGCTTCCCAGATTGCGCTTTGCTCGCTCAACCAATCTTTTGCCGGTGCGAAAGCGTCGGGTGACAGTTCGCATGTTCGCGTGCGCCCTTGCTTTTTCGATGTGACGAGACCAGCTGCTTCCAGTTTCTTCAGATGTTCCATGAAAGACGGCAGTGCCATGTCATGCGGTTCGGCTAGTTCACTGACGCTTGCCTCACCCCGCGCAAGGCGTTGAAGGATCAAGCGCCGCGTTGGGTCGCCGAGAGCGGAAAAGCACAGATCAAGATTTGAATCATACTTAGACATATCCCTAAGTAACGCCTTGCGCGCATCTAAGTCAAGAACACTAAGGGTTTTTCCTCACTATTGCGATTGCGCTGTGTTTCGCCTTCTACACCGCCGACTAGAGCAGCGGGTCGGGCTCGTCCGACCACTTCGCAGCACATTACCTGTGCCGCTGTAGACAGCAAATGGGCTTAGAGTGTCATCCCGCCCGAACCCAACAACGATGCTTTCCAGCGCGCCAATCATCTAACTGGCGGTTTGAAATGATTTGCCAAAACCGTATTATTTTGTCAAAACTGCATTATTGTCGCGAAACTTTCACGCGCGCAACCAAGGAGGCCCTATGCTGAAATCACTCAGAAATACAGCCTTGACCATGGCAGCGCTGGCAGCAGCAACCTTCGCAGCCGCACCGCAATGCGCCGAGGCTCAGTCATATCAGATCGACTGTGCAATACTTCTATGTCTCTCGGGCGGCTGGCCCGCATCAGTACCATGTGCCAGAGCCAGAGCAGAATTCATCCGCCGCATCACCCCCTGGCCCGTGGAGCCGCCGCTGCAAATCTGGCGGTGCCCGATGGGTGCAGCATACACGGTTGACCCGGACACACTCACCAGCGAGCGGATTTATGAAATCCTGCTGGAGCTGGATCAGCCCGTGCCGCTGCAATCTATCCCTGTGGATGCCGCAGGCTATCCGGTCACCGGCCTGGACGGTCAGTTGGCCGGAGCGCCCGCCCCGACTTTTCAAGCGCCCCCACTCACGGACGCAATTGAGCCGCAACTCGCTGTCGTTCGCATGACGGGCGGAAACGCGGCTCCATTGCCGGAGGGCTTCGCCCTGCAGCTTGTTCAAGATCGGGCCGACATCGACATCAGCGGTGCGGAATTCAACTTCGTCCGCACAATACGTGTCTTCGACTCGCGTTACGTGCGGCAGCATGAATCAGGTCGCGACGGAGACTGCAACAGAAGCCAAAACATCCGCCTTGGCACCTATGGCACGCAAGGCGATTTCCGCTGGTCACGCAGCTCGGTCGCCGCCCTGCCCGACGCACATGTCGGTACGGCTGGTTTTGGCAGTACGTGTCCAAGCGTCTTCCATCGGTCGGTTTTCGTGGAATGGCGAGACTATGAAGGTAATTACGGCTATGAGCAGGTGAACTACTAGATGTGGTGAGCCGCCGACTGAACAAAACTACGTTTACGACAGGCAACTAGAAATAGTATGCCTGTTGTACAAACAAAAGAATCGAAAGGGGGCAGAAGGCGAGCAGCCAAAAAAGCAAACCCCCGCAAGGCGGCAACCTAGCGGGGGGTTTGATAAGACCTAGGGACGGCAATCCCGAAG
>JBCBGJ010000468.1:0-2276 GCA_038526925.1 Pseudomonadota bacterium | reverse complement strand
GAAACCATGGCCATGGTCTTAGTCTTTTCACCATCTAGATCACCTGCGACCATTTGTTCACCCAGAAACGGCCAAATCATACCGAGGCCAAAACCGCACGCGGCGATGGAGAGTGCTGCGCCGATCAAGTGACCGCCGATCAAAAAGACATAGCATCCGACCAAACTGGCAAGTGTGAGGAAAGGACCGGCCAAGGCAACATACCGTCCCCCAGGAATGCTCACGATTGCGAAAGAAGCAACGGACCAGCCAATGGTTTCGATCAGCACGAACGCCCCGGCGAATGTGGCGCTGTGTCCGTGAACTTGCGTCAAAACAAGTGGGCCGAAGACGAGGATGCTCATCGCACTCGCCCCAAGAACTGTCTTTGCCGCAATCGCGCTTCCCTGCATCGTTCGGAAACGAAAAGCGCGTTTCGGAAACATGCGCGGCACATGTGATCTCTCACGCCAGATAGCTGCAGTCAGTGCGATAAGTCCAACGAAAGCGATGAGCGCCGCAGCGCCGCGGTCGAATTGGGGCGCGAAGCTTATCAGCCCAATTCCTATGCCAAAGGCCGCAAACGACGTTATTGGAAACCGTTCTGTGCTGCGCTCAGTTTCGAACCTTGCCATGGTTCTCGCATTGGCAAATCCGTAAATCAGCATACCAACGCCAAAGACAATGAACGCCGGACGCCATCCTAAGAAATCCGCGAACAGGCCTCCGACCAACGGACCAGAAAATGCAGCTCCGATCCAGAACGCGCCAGATATTGCCGAGATTTTGGGGAACGCAGCCGGGCTCGTTTCCGAGCGCAGAGCGACAAATCCGAGAGCGAGCAGACCGCCGCCTCCAAAACCGGCAACGGCACGACCAACCGCGATCCATAACATGGTACCTGCTGCGGCTGAAAGCAGCGCACCAGACAACGCCAGTCCCGTCATGATCCACCAAAGCCATTTCGTGCCATATCGCGCGGCCAACGGCCCACTTGCTGCTGCCGCAAGAACCGTTGTGATGTTAAAGAGCGCGGCCAAGGCACCGATGAGTTCCCCGCCACCCACTTCCGCAACCATCGCCGGTGCAAGCGTGACGGCGGCATAGTTTCCGCCAGCGTGCAAAACGATGACCGCGAGGACCGCGCTGATACGAAGTCCCCTGCCATCGGCGAGAAGCTCGCCCCAGTTGGGAGCGTGGTCCATGCCAACAGTTGCCCGGCAGCTGGTATCAGAGGTTTTTTGGGTCATTGTCTGAATAGCTAGAGACATGACAAATGTAGGTCAAAAGAGATTTTTCTGGCCTCTTGAATTCCATTTAGTTATGCAGAGCTATGCGAGCCCTGCCTTCTCCAACCGCGTTAAGAATGTTCGTGGAAGCAGCGGAGCGAGAAAGCTTTGCTGGTGCGGCAGACGCGCTGAACGTCACGCAGGCAGCGGTCAGCAAGCAGATGGCGAGCCTCGAACACCGTTTGGCGACGGCCCTTTTTTCTCGGAGACATCGTTCGGTTGTCGTTACGGCAGCTGGTCGGGCGTATTTGCCAGTCGCCCGGCGTGTTCTGGCATTGCTTGAAGCTGGTCTTAATGAAGCATCAGGTCTGTCGGCACGTCGAGCGATTACGGTCGAAGTTGATATTGAATTTCTCGATCTTGTGCTGGCCCCAAGGCTACTGCGACTGCAGGCCGAAATACCCGATACCGATGTGACATTCGTTCCAACTATCCCGGGGCGGCACAAGCCGCAAAGCGATCTGGCAATCACGTATGGGCATCCACGTGCGGGTGCCGCCTCTGTCGAGCGCCTCTGCGGCTTTACTGTTTTTCCTGTTGTGAGCCCTTCACTCCTCGAAACTTCGGCGAAACCTTTCGAAACACTCTGTCTTCTCCACGATGTCGACACCTACTGGTGGGATACCTTCCTGCACGCAGAAAAGGTTCTCCGGTTCGACCAAGGTTTCGTTCTGGGAAGCGGCGCGCTTGCAATCCGCGCCGCCTTGGCCGGACAAGGTATCGCCATCGGTGACAATGTGCTTTGTTGTGACGCCTTGCAGCGCGGTGATCTGGTTCAAATCGGAACGGCTACTTTTCCTGGTCGCGATGACTACTGGATATCCGAGCATCCCAACATGCAAGGAGACCCAGTCACAGCGCCTCTCCGAAACTGGTTGAAAGCCGAGATGGCGCAAACGATTGGTAGACCGCAACAGGCTAGAGTGAGTTGACTGCTGCCATTCGATTTTGAACGGCAAGCGGTGGCGATGACGCCGACTTTTGACTTCGACGCTTGATCCACGCTGC
>JBCBGJ010000467.1:0-2304 GCA_038526925.1 Pseudomonadota bacterium | reverse complement strand
CCGGGATAATGCTGCCAACATAGTTTGGGTCAGGCAAAGGCTCCCCGATCACACCCGTCGCGCCGAGAAAGCACTTCTGTTTCTCAGTCGACAATGCTGCAACGATTGCGGCAAGCGTGGCGTCATTCTTTAAGACCCCTTTGGGGCCAGTGAACGCGTTGGAGTTTCCGGAATTGACGACCAAAGCTGACGCTTTGCCCTGGCCTTCGGCAAGTGCGTCACGGCACCATTGGACATCTGCTGAGGCCGTTGCAGAGCGTGTGAAAACGCCCGCGCAGGATGTGCCCGACGCGAACTCAAACAAGAAGACATCATCGCGCTCCAACCCGCGGCCCGCATAGAAACCGCGCGAGCCAGTAGCAGCGCGCACACCAGCGACCGCCGGTAGAGTTGGAAACGTATCCGGCGCGAAAGGGGATGGTTTTAAATTCATGGAGTCGGTGTTTCTTCTTGCGTAGGTTCGACGGGCGTCTCGGGCGCATCGAGGTCTTGGAGATATTCATCAGGGTCGCGCTGGCGAACGTCTGCGCGCGCGCGGAGCTCTCTTAGGATATCGCTGATTTGTGTGAAGGTCAGGAATGTAATGATTTCGGGACGCATCTCACTTTTGGTTTTGGGCGGCGTCGTACGTCGCTCATCAACTTTTACGATGAGCCAGCCATCCACCGATTCAAAAGGGGCAGAGACTTCGCCTGTGACCGTGTCGCCGATGCGCGCCGGTAATGGGTCGATGAGATCATTTGGACTGATCCATCCCAGGTCTCCGCCTTCCAAACGGGTGCGGACATCTTGCGAGTGTTCGAGCGCAGCTTCTGCGAAATCGCGTCCGCCGAGCAGTTCGGCATAGACACCCGCCGCGTCGGCTTCTGTTTCAACGAGGATTTGGCGTAGCCGAACTTCATCATCCAGCTGCTGAAGTTTGACCTGCTCCTCATACATGCGGTCGATCGCGTCGTCTGTGACCTCATTTGCGACCAGGCTTTCAACTAAAATATTTCCAAGTAGGCGTTCGCGCCCGGCCGCTAGACGCCGTGCGGATTCGGGATCTTGGTCTAGATTTCGGCGGAGCGCCTCTTGCGCCAAAAGGCGTTGATCGATGAGCTGATCCAGGACCTGGTGGAACTCGGGATGCACGGGTCCAAAATCGGTATTTGGCTCGATTTGCCCCTGTGCAACCGCCTCCAGTTCAACGTCGATCATATAGATGGGTTCACCGTTCACGACGGCCGCTGTTTCGCTATCAATGACTGCGACGGGCGCTTGGGTCGTTGATTGTGGATTACAGCTACTTAAAAGCACAAAGCCAGCGCCGAGAATTCCAGCTAGGGCGAACGAATGACGGTTCATTTGCATAATGTGTATTCCTTTGCCGCTTTCGGCTAATTGACACAGCTCGGTGGCGTTCTTAAGTCCGCATGAGGCAATGGTCGAGAGATCAGTTTTGGATGCATGCTTATAAGCGTCCACACCTCGGAAAGCTTTTTGTGATTTCTGGGGTCAATTCAAACAATGTGGTATTTCCGTAGATGTTGTCCCTAGCTCAGAAGATTTTCGGTTCAGTAAATGATCGCCAGCTGAAGCCACTGCGCCGCCGCGTGCAGAAGATCAACACGCTTGAGCCGATGATTGAGGCGCTTTCTGATCAAGCCCTGCGCGCTAAAACCGATGAGTTTCGCAAACGTCTCGCTGACGGAGCGTCTTTAGACGATATTCTCGACGAAGCGTTCGCCGTCGTTCGCGAGGGCGCAAAACGCTCGCTCGGCATGCGCCACTTCGATGTCCAGCTGCTGGGCGGCATGGTGCTTCACAATGGTGCGATCGCTGAGATGCGGACCGGCGAAGGGAAAACGCTCGTGGCAACCCTTCCCGTCTATCTTAACGCGCTGCGGGGCGAAGGTGTCCATGTCGTCACCGTGAATGATTATCTTGCCTCTCGCGACGCGGAGTGGATGGGCAAGCTTTACGGCTTTCTAGGACTGAGCACCGGTGTGATCCGAGGCGAAGTTCCTGGCGGTGGCCGCATGTCTGATGACGAGCGCCGCGAGGCGTATGCGTGTGACATCACATACGGCACGAACAATGAGTTCGGGTTCGATTATCTGCGCGATAATATGAAATACACGCTCGACCAGATGGTTCAACGCAGTCATGCCTATGCCATCGTCGATGAAGTCGACTCTATTCTGATTGATGAAGCGCGGACGCCGCTGATTATTTCCGGTCCGACCGACGACCGTTCCGAGCTTTACCGCACCATCGATCGCTTTATCCCTGAGCTGGATGATGAGGATGTCGATCTCGATG
>JBCBGJ010000466.1:0-2306 GCA_038526925.1 Pseudomonadota bacterium | reverse complement strand
GGAAGCCGGTATCGCGATGGGCATGTACAATCTGGATCAATCGATCCGCGATTTCGCGCGTGCTAGCATGAATTATGGCCTGCAACGTAAGTGGCCGGTCTACCTCTCAACCAAGAACACGATCATGAAAAAGTATGATGGTCGTTTCAAAGATATCTTCCAAGACGTCTTCGATAATGAGTTTAAAGATGCGTTCGCTGAGTTTGGTGGCACTTATGAGCACCGCTTGATCGACGACATGGTTGCTGCCGCGATGAAATGGTCTGGCGGCTATGTCTGGGCGTGTAAGAACTATGATGGCGACGTTCAGTCTGACACAGTTGCACAGGGCTATGGGTCTCTTGGCCTGATGACCTCTGTTCTGATGACCCCAGATGGTAAGACGGTTGAAGCTGAAGCGGCGCACGGCACCGTGACACGTCACTACCGTAACCACCAGAAGGGTGAAGCGACATCGACTAACTCAATCGCTTCTATCTTTGCTTGGACCCGCGGCCTGCAGCATCGTGGCCGGATGGACAATACACCTGAGGTCACAGCGTTTGCTCAAAAGCTCGAAGACACCATCATCAAGACCGTTGAAGGCGGTCAGATGACGAAAGACCTCGCGCTTCTCGTTGGTCCTGAGCAAGAGTGGCTGACCACTGAAGGCTTCCTCAACGCAGTTGGCGACAATTTCGAAAAAGCGATGTCTGCTGGCTAATGTCAGTCGACGCAGCTGACATAACAATTCGCCGCGCCGAGGCAGGGGAAGAAGAAACCCTTGCCGCGATCGGCGCGGCGACTTTTTTAGAAGCCTTCACATTCGACATTAAGGGCCCGGCTTTGGTCGCGCATTGCCGCGCTCAGCATAATGCAGATGTCTATCGCGGATATCTGGAAGCTGGTGACCCGCGCTATGCGTGCTGGCTCGCCGAATACGCCCCGACCGGAGCGCCGATCGGATATGCCGTTTCTTGCCCGCCCGATTTGCCACAAGAGACAGGCGAGAATGATATCGAGCTGAAGCGTATTTACGTGTTCTCACGCTTTCATGGCACCGGGGCCGGCAAACACCTCAATCGTCTGATCGACCTACACGGGCGAAGCTTGAATTGCCCGAAGATCTATCTTGGCACCTATGAGGAAAATCACCGCGCCGTCGCCTTCTATAAACGCGAAGGCTATGTCCAAGTCGGCACACGCCAGTTCCAAGTTGGAGACGAAGTCTATGATGACATCGTCATGGCGAAACCACTTTAAGCCTTGAAAACAAGACAATGAAACGGGCCAGAGCGATGCTTCTGGCCCGTCTTTGTATCTACGCGCTTAGTAAAGGTTTAGACGATCCCGTCTGTCTTCACGGCGGTCTTGGATATTCTCTAAACGATCGACCCGATCCTCTAAGCGATCCAGCGGTCCATTATTGACGGCGCGGTCACGGCGGTCTTCGCGGCGGTCAATGATGTTCTCACGCCGATCGAGACGATCTTCCACGCGGTCCCAGTAAGAGCCCTGCTTGATAACGCCTTGGCGTTCCAAACGATCCAGGTGATTATCCAAGCGTTCAAAGCGTTCCGCTGGCCCGGCAAGCGCAATTGGCGCCGCCAGTGCGGCAACGATGGCGAGTGTTGTCAGTTTAAGCATGCGGTCCTCCATTTCGTGTTCGCATGGAGGGTCAAACGAACCAACCTATGAGGTCCGTCGGAAAAAGCTCAATAAAATCAATTATGAACAGGCGTTCAGCTTCGGCACCTCGCCTAAGAGGTCAGCTCAATCCGATAGCTTTCGATCACGGTGTTCGCGAGCAGTTTCTCGCACATGTCTTTGACGCGCGCCTCGGCGTCGGCTTCCGACACGCCTTCCAGATCAAGCTCGATCACTTTGCCGATCCGGGCACCCGCGACCTCGCCAAATCCCATACGTCCGAGCGAGTCGGCAACCGCTTTACCTTGCGGGTCGAGAACGCCTGGTTTTAGACCGACATGGACGATGGCTTTCATTTGCTCGCTCCTGAAATATCAACGACGTTGGCACCTTGCTGCGATTCTTTGATAATGCCGAGGCGTCTTGCAACCTCTGAATAGGCCTCGGTCACGCCGCCCAGATCACGCCGGAAGCGGTCTTTGTCGAGCTTCTCATTGGTCTCAAGGTCCCAAAGGCGGCAGCTGTCCGGGCTGATCTCGTCGGCGAGGATCACGCGCTGCATATCATTTTCGAAGAAGCGGCCGAATTCGAGTTTGAAATCGACCAGTTTGATGCCCACACCCGCAAAAAGACCGGACATGAAATCATTGACCCGCAGGGAGAGCGCAATCAGCTCATCC
>JBCBGJ010000465.1:0-2307 GCA_038526925.1 Pseudomonadota bacterium | reverse complement strand
GTCTGACCTGAGCCAACAATCATCGAGGTAGACGCTGAGTTGCGTTGTTTTGTGAGAACAACCTCTCCAGCAGTAGCGCCGATACGCGAGTCTTCGAGTGAAACATCCATTCGGATCGAATTGTCCGCCATCACGGCGGGCGTGATCTCCATGGAGATCCCTGCTGTAATGGAATCGGTACTGACGACAGACGTGTCTTCCGTGCTGACGCGCACAAATTGATCGTCCACGATTGAGATGCTGGCTGTCTGCATGCTGCGGGTTGCGATATAGGGCCGCGCAAGCACTTGAGCCGCATTCCGAGCCGCAAGAAATTCGATCGTCGCGGTGACTTGCGCCGACTCCGACGCAAGATCCGAGAAGGTAGCAACAATGCTCCCATTCGTTTGCCCCGGCACAAGGCGCGCGGCATTGAACTTACCGCTCGCGCCCTCGGTTAGGCTAAGACCTAGGGTCTCGATGGAGGACGTATTTATGTCGACGACCAAGGCTTCGATGATGACATGCGCAACAGGTCTATCGGCTTTGGCGATGATGCTCAGCGCCTCCTCAACCTCCACCGGTGGGCCGACCAGATAGACCGAATTGGTCTCGTCGATACTGCTCGCTGTCAGTCCATCATCATCGGAGAATTCCGCGAACGGGAAAAGATTTCCGATCAATGTCACCACATCGGCGGAAGCTAAGTGTTTGATGGGGACTTCTCGGCTCGTAAAAGCCGTGTAGGGGTCGTCTGACGCATCCATAGCAGTATCTAGCCGATCGCTCCCGAAACCGGATCGGAACGTCAGAATGCCATTGATCTCCTCAACGGAGACCCCCGAATTCGCCAGAATGATATTCATACCCTCCACGATCGGCTGATCGGTGAAACGTGCCGATACCGTGCCGGTCAGAGACACTGCCTCAGAGGTGTATTGTATCAACGGGCTGTCCAAGATCTTGGTCAGCACGCCGCGCAAGTCCGCCCGAGCGAGATCAACGGATAGGAGCGCGTTGCCAGTCTCTGTATCGGCACGAACTTGCACCAAGCGAATAGAGTCCTGTACGGCTTGTTCTTGCTCCGCTGCATAGCGTTCCGCTTGGGCACGATAGGCATTGATCAGATCGTCCTGATCACTGTGCCCGTGCAGATTCGGATCTGCAATGCATCCAGCGAGCAAACACGCTGCTGGAACGACTGGGAGATGTCGAAACATCAGTTAGTAAGCGCTGCTTTGCTTGCCGCATTTATACCCCATCGCATCGACAGGCTTACCGTCCACGGTCGGAATATCATCATTCATTGCGCTGACATCATTCCCCTTCCAGCTGTTCGAGGTGGTGGTACCTTTGACCTTCGTGATGATTTTACAGCCTGGTGTCAGGTAAAGATTTTGGTCTTTCTTATTGGCCGTTTTTATTCTGATCTTAAGTTTGTAAGCGCAGGATGCGGGCACAATAATTGTGTTATAGCTGCCTTGCCAAACGTCATCGTCAATTTTCTTATCAACGTTTGGACATTCTGGATGTGTCGCGGGGCCGCCAGGCTGGTCACCTCTGGCGGTCAATGACGTCCATTCGAGCGTATACGAGCCCGCGTTTCCTATCACGATGACACCACAAACCGCGTTCGGTCCGTCGCATGAATGATGTGTGTAACGCGTTGTCTCACCTGCGTGTGCGGGCGCAATCGGGGTAAGCGCTGTGGCCACAGCCGTCGCCAGCAATGCGGCGCCTGCTTTTTGGTGCGTCGTAAGCATATCGATCCTTTGCGTATCATTCTCGTCACTCCATTCGATACCGGGCGCTCTGAGCTTACGCGACTGTCACATCAGACAGTTTTCGCCGTTTAAAAAAGACGATTTGGGTCCGAGTTTGCCGTAACAGGAGACAGGCATGCCGACCCAGATCCTTCGCCCAACCCTTAGTGCCGGCTTAGCCGCTCTAATACTTGCGCCCGCCGTTAGCGCTGAAGCGTCCATTTTCGAACTGCGCATCACCAACAATACGAACTCTGACCTGACATTCGAGCTTCAGGACGGTCACTCAAAACATGTGCACCTGACCTATGATCGGAAACATGTCGGCTCTCACACCATTAAAGCGGGTGAATATGGCGTGGTTGGTGTGCAACCGGACGGCCACAAGTGTGACCCAGATTGCGGCGCCTGCTCGCCAAGCTATGGAAAAGTCTATGCTTGGTACACCAAGGACAACGGCGAGCCCGCACGCAATAATTATTATAGAGCAACCGTCGAATTTTCCGAGTATTGCGGTATCGCCGGGGACAAACCGGTCATGACCTATACGTCAAACTGGTCTTTT
>JBCBGJ010000464.1:0-2309 GCA_038526925.1 Pseudomonadota bacterium | reverse complement strand
GCACTCGCGTTTCGCGGCGCAGACCGGATCGAAGCAGCGATTCAAGCCTATGCGACACACCTCGCCGCCAATCCGAACCACAATCCAGGCTATGTGAATTACGGAATCCTGCTCGCCGAAACCGGTCAGCACGAAGAAGCGGTTCGTGTGTTTGAGCGCTCGGTTGATATCACCAGCTCATCTCGCAAAGGCAAATCGCTGTCTTTGCTCGGCCAATCCCAAGTCGTTCGTGGTCTTTATGAAGAGGCGATCGATTCCTTCGATAAATCTATCCAATTTCGCCCCGATAGCGGGCCCACGTGGCGCCGCTTCGCGACGGCAAAAGCCCGGTCAGGTTTGTATCCAAGTGAAGAGATCGAAGCGGACTATCAGCGTGCGCTCGCCTTGGCACCGGATAGCGCGGTGACCCTAACAGATTGGGCTGAGTTTAACTTCTCTTTCGGCCGCTTTGAGACCGCGCTTCCAATGTTTCGTGAGGCCAGCACCCAAGCGCAGAATGACTTCGGTATTCTGTTCTCACGATCTTTGAACCTGATGGCGTCTGAGCGCCCACGCGCTGCGCGCCAAGTCATCCGGCGAATGGCCAATGTGGAGATGTCATCTGAACAGGCCTTGCTTTTGAAGGCGCTTCAGGAAGCCAGTGGTGTGATCCGTCCGCCAACCGTCGAGACCAAGGATGAAGTGTGCAATGCCCGCGGTGAGACTGAGCGCCTGATCTATGCCTGTCTGCTCCTGCAGCTTGAACTGGATGACCTTGAGGCCGCTGCCGAGATCGCGTCTGAATTGCCGGAAACATCAATCTTCACGCAGCCTGCGGCGTTCGCATTGGCGCGCTATGAATACAGACAAGGGTCGCCGGAAATGGCGGCTGAGCGTCTGGACATCTTGCTCACCAAGAACCCGCAAAGCCCACTTTTCTGGCTCTACAAGGCGCGCAGCTTGGCAGTGAGCGAGCAAAACGACGATGCCCTTATCGCGTTTGGCAAAGCGCTGGAGCTTAATCCTGAAAGCCGCAAAACGACGCTCGAAATCAGCGATCACCTGATGGTCATGGAATATTATGAGCAGGCGGAAGAAATCTTGATGAGCTATCTTCTCGTGAAGCCGAATGACGCGTCCATCCTGCTCGCCTTGGCTGGCGTGCAAGAGGCCGCTGGTGCCCCAGAGGCGGCTGAGGAAACCCTGCTGCAGCTGATGGATATGAGCGAAGAAGATGACGCGGAAACGACCCAAAAACTGGTCGCTGTTCAAGTTAGTCTGGATAAATTCGCGGATGCTTTGGCCAATGCCGATAGCCTGCTCGAACAGGATCCTGCCAATATTGAAGTGCGCCGTCTTCGCGTCGAAGCGCTGACGGCTCTGGGTGAGGATGACGAAGCTGAAGCGGAGCTAGATCGGATCCGCCGATTAGAACCGGCGGAGACAGTCGAAGAAGCGACTGCAACAGAATTTGCGGCGTCCGCGCCTTAATTGATTAGCGGAGCGATTTTGGTCGCTCCGCTTTTTTTGTCTAACGCGTGAGGCGTGAGAAGCTTCCGGGCTGTAGCATTGAATAGAGCTGATCCTTCAGCATCATCCGTTCCCGGCGGAGTGCGAATTCCGTCATATCCGTGACCGGTTCAATGCGTTCTTCCATTCGATGGATCGTGCGATTGATCTCATGATAGCGCTCAGCCAGTTTCGCAAAATGCGGACTGGTGCGGCGCATTTCCTGAATTCGCGCTTTGTCATTTGGAAAATCGTCAGCAAGTTCGTGTGGGGTATGGCTCATAGCAAACGGCTCCTCTGGTGATTTGAGACCAGAGGAGCCGTTATTTTAGTCGCCGTCACTTAGGACAAATGCCTATGTCGCTAGGTTATTCGGGATCAGTCGGTTTCAGGATCGTCCGCTTCCCAGCATGGTTCGGCGCCGAGATGACACCTTCTTCTTCCAGACGTTCAATCAAGGTGGCGGCCTTGTTGTATCCAACCTTTAGGCGGCGCTGCAGATAACTGGTCGAGGCGCGTTTATCGCGAAGAACGATCGCCATCGCCTGAGCGTAGAGATCTTCATCCTTGTCGCCGGTTGAGGTGCCGAGCATGGCGTCCATGATGACGCTACCCGTGCCTTCGTCGGGCTCCTCAAGGACGTCTGGATTATAGTCCGGCTCACCGCCATTCTCACGCAACCAATCGACGACGGCCTGCACCTCATCATCGGACACAAATGGGCCGTGACAGCGCTGTGATTTAATTCCAGCGGCTTGATAGAGCAGGTCACCCATACCGAGCAGCTGCTCTGCACCTTGCTCGCCAAGAATTGTGCGAGA
>JBCBGJ010000463.1:0-2313 GCA_038526925.1 Pseudomonadota bacterium | reverse complement strand
TGATTTTCTCGTATTGGTATGGCGGCAAAAGCAAGCCAGTTTCTGCCGAAGAAGGCGCGGCTTTGATTGCGCAGTTAAGAGCGAGCTATGACACCAATGATCAGACGGAAGAAGGCCTAGCTGATCATCTTGAGGAGATGATCGCAAAGGACGATGACAGAGAATTCTATGCCATAAACCTCGAGAAATTAAAGGACGGCGACGCGGCTCAGGAGGCAGACAACGCCTACGCTCGAACCGTTATGCCACTTCTATTCGAACGCGGCAGCCACCCAATCTTGATCGCTGAACGGGCTGGCTTGATGCTCGGCAAATATGGAGAAGACGTCGACCGAGTCGTGATCGTCAGATATCGGTCGCTGCGCGATCAAAGCCGCGCCTTCTTCGGCAGAAACTGGCTTGCTTTTGCCGCCATACCAATACGAGAAAATCAGAAATACAATTGCGAGGCCGCCAATCCAAATAAGCTTGAGCGTTTGTGATTTGCTGAGCATTTGAAGGGACCTCTTTGCTATGAATTGTCGTCTGCGAGCGGGGTGTCTCGGACGATCCGAAATCCGATATGATTGGATGAAAAGTCCGACTCTTGAGGTTGGCGGGCTGCCGGGCGATATCGACGACAGAAATTATTGGCGCACAAAAACGAACCGCCCTTGATCGTATGCGTTCCCGCGCCGAACGGCGTATCCGTCCACTCCCACACATTGCCGATCATATCGTAGAGCCCGAGCTCATCCGGACCGAAACACCCAACGTCTGCGACACCAAGGAAACCATCCTCGCCCGTGTCGGCGATTGGAAAGATGCCCTGCCAAGTGTTTGCACGCGGCCCTTCCTCCGAATAGGCGCCAGATACTTGATTGGCTTGATCGACGAGCCCAAGATGCGCGGCATATTCCCACTCAACTTCGCTTGGAAGCCGCCCGCCGGCCCAGGTCGCATATGCCTCAGCATCTGTCTTGGTCACGTGCACAACAGGCGCATTCGGACTGACCGAAAGAGACCGCCAAGTTGCATTAGGATTTAGGGTCCACGTCGCGGCTTCCGGAGTTTCCGATGTGGGATGATGAAACACTGCCGATCCAGCGCCTTCGCGCCCTACGGCGATGCCTTGTTCTGCTTCTGTGACATAGCCTGTCTCGTCGACGAAAATTCCAAACTGCGCTTTCGTGACTTCGTGGACTTGAATCCAAAATGTATCGACGCTCAATCGTTGGCTCGGCCCTTCTTCTGGATAGAGCGGCTGTGAGCCTTTCACAAAACTCCCCGGACTGACTTGTACAAATGTGCCGAGGAGGTCTTCGCCTATTCCGCATGTCTCCGAGACGCTGGATTGAGTTGTGGCTGTGTCGCAAGACGCAAGTACGAACACGCTCAAAAACGCTGCGCTGATGGCGCGTTCTGGGGTTCGCTTAGTCGATATCGACATTGGCGATCAGCCCCTCCAGCATGAGCCGAACGGTTCTCTTAGCATTCTCGACTGATAGGTTCTGATCTTGCCGCAAACGGCGCCAGGTCGGGAAGCCGAGCGTGACCTCCAGCGCCGCAAAAAGGATGCGATCCGCCACCAGGGCAGGGGGTAGTATCGCCTTCAGCGTCGAGCGTTCCAGCGCAACATCCCGTTTGTACTGTTCTTGGATAAAGTCTGAATGATGGTAGCGCAGGATCATGCAAACTCGCATTGGAAAGATCGCTTCATAAACCTCTGCGCGGCGATCGACGCACTCAAGCAGACGTTCGCGCCATGTCGTTGCTTCAAACGGGGCTTTAACCTTCGGCATGATCGCCGCCATGAGCTCTTCCGTCATCTCGTCATAGATGCTGTCCATGTCTTCGAAATGGCGAAAAACGGTGCGTAGGCCGACATCCGCGCGCTCCGCAACGCTTACGGCATTAGGGGACATATTGCCCTCTGAGATTAGGTCGAACAGGGCCTCGATAATGCGCCGGCGGCTCCGGTTGCTCCGTTGCCGTCGGCCATCCTCTGTTCCAGTTTCGAATTTGGGCCAAGGGCTCTTTCTCTTGATTGCGGTGCTCAACGTTTGAAACTTTCTGTCTTCAGTTCGGCCAGATCACATATTCGTCCTGCGCAGTCGGCATTTGATCGATCGTCTTATCGATCAGGATCGGACTTGTGATTTTGTGCGGATATAATGGTTCGACAGCGTCTGCATAGTGAGCGGTCAATAGAGCTTTGAGTTCATCGACTTTTTCAGGGCGAGACTCAGCAAGATTGGTTTGCTCGGTTGGGTCTGTCGAAAGGTTGAACAACCAAGTTTTATCCTGACGCCCGTCGACTTGTAGCTTCCAGTC
>JBCBGJ010000462.1:0-2319 GCA_038526925.1 Pseudomonadota bacterium | reverse complement strand
CAACAATGTCAGTTGCAAAGATCTGCCCAAGTGACTGTCCAGGTGATGCAAACTGACCAATATCAACCGACCCTTCGCGTACACGCCCTGTAAACGGTGCAAAAACGGCTGTCCGGCGTAGGGCCAATTCCGCTTCAGCCAATTGTGCCTTGGCCGACTCAAGGGCAGCTTCAGCGTCAGCCATTTGGGGTTCACGACGAGCCAGAGGTGACGGGTTATCAATGCCCAAGTCTATCAGGTCCTGAACCGCGATCTCGGCTTCTGCCTTTTCACGCGCCAGTCTCTGTTCCGCACTCGCGACCAGCGACCGCGCGCGAACAACGCCCAACTCATAATCGTCAGCCTCCAGACGGACCAAAACCTGGCCGCGCTGGATGATACCACCATCAATAAAATCCGGGGAGACGTAGGAGATCCGACCTGCAATCTGCGGCGCAACGATGATTTCGCGCTGTGGCTTCACTTCGCCCTGAACGTTGACATTGAACTGCAAATTGTCACGTACGATCGGCTCGGCAAAGACAGACAATCCTGCAGGGGGCTCCTCAACCTGTTCGGGTTTCGGCGACAGCGCGTTGAGAATGAAGAAACCACCACCGCCAATGATCAGGATGGTCAAAACTGTGACGATTATCGGGAGGATGCGGTTCATGGCTCTTCGCCTTCTTTTCTGGTTATTCTCTTATTGTATCATATCTTGAGGTATTGGGTCAGCCGGACGTTCAATCGGTAATCCACCACCGAGCGCGAGATGATATTGAACACGGTTTGAAGCTCGCTGCGCCTGCGCTGTAATCAACTGACTTTCCGCGTTCAGGCGGCGTGTCTGGCTATCGATCAGGTTAAAGATCGAAACCAGACCATTCGTATATTGCCGGACAGCCAAGTCTTCAGCGAGCCGGGCTTCCTCAAGTGCAATCGTAAGCGCATCGACTTGCTGCGCCAGCAAAGCGTCTGCTGTAATTGCATCTTCGACCTCACGCCATGCTGTCAGCGCCGTGAAGGCATAGTTTTCAACGCTTACTCTCGCGCTAAACAAGGCGGCTTCACGCTCAGCGGCCAACGCGCCGCCATTGAAGATCGGTGCGGCAAAACCGGCAAACAAGCGTGCTGCAATCCGCCCCGGATCAAACGCATCCGCAAAATCATCTTCTGTGGTGGATGCGCTCCCTGTGATGGTCAGACTTGGCAAGAGCGCAAGCCGCGCCTGCTCAGCCCGAAGACCAGCGGCGACAACACGGCCCTCTGCCGCGGCAACATCGGGTCGCCTCGATAAGAGAAGAGCGGGATTGCCCCCCGGCTGTAAGGGCGCAAGGTCCGGTAGCGAAGCAGGCGCTTCGATCTCGGCTGCTGGATAGCGTCCCAACAAAATCTCCAGACGTCGCGCCGCTTCTTTGCTTTGCTGTCGGCGCAGCGCAATCGTTGCCTCCGCAGAGGCAAGTGTTGTGCGTGCTGTTCGAACATCAAGCGCTGTCGACAAACCCCGTGATAGACGCCGCTCCGTCAGATCAAGCGCACGCTCTCGGGCCTCAAACGTCTGAACCGCAACACGCTCTTGGGCCAACGCTGCATTCAAATCGATCCAGCTAATCGCTGTCTGGCTTGCGACAGTCAGTTGCGCACCAGCCAGATCCGCCTCACTCACGAGCAAGTCGGCTTCAGCGGCATCAATCCCAGCCCGGATACGACCCCAAAGGTCAATTTCCCAATTCAGACCAAGACCAAGACCAAAAGACGGGTCATCTGAACGCTCATCCAACTGTTCAATATAGACACTTGTCACGCCAATATCTGTTGTCGCTCCGACATTCGGGCGCGAGCGTCCCAGAACAGAACGTGCCTGTGCGCGAACAGCCTCTGTTGCAAAGTATTGAGACCGTAAGCTTGGATTGGCACTTAGAGCCTCGGAGACCAGTGCCTCTAAGGTCTCATCCTGGAATTGCTCCAGCCAAGGCCCGCTTGGTGCTTCGCCGGAAACCCCACTTGCGACCCAGGTATCAGGAGCGTCTGGTGCAACCGGAAAGACCGCAACAGGTTCACCGCCAAGATTACCGACATCCGGAATCGTCGAGCAGGCGGTTGCCATAGCAGCGAGGATAAAAGTGGCACCTGCAGTTTTCATAAAGACCTCTCTTACCTTTCGCTTCGCCTTACGGCTCGATTGCATGACTGTCAACAAATAATTATCGTTTTTCAATATATTCACAAAGCGCCCATAGTTGCGCTCAATTTGAAACATCTATACGCGTCTGATCTGCGCTTTAGATGAATAATATCTCAATAAAAGCTGCAGGTGCCACTTTTATCCTCGCTGCTATG
>JBCBGJ010000461.1:0-2330 GCA_038526925.1 Pseudomonadota bacterium | reverse complement strand
AGGAGCGCTGCTTTCAGCTTTTCAAAGGCAACAGCGCGGTGGCTCATGGCATGTTTCTGAGCTGGTTCTAGCTCAGCAAAGGTGACGTCGTGCCCAACTGGCACAAAAACCGGATCATACCCAAATCCCATTTCACCGCGTGGCGGCCAGGTAAGGGTACCATGCACCTCGCCGCGAAACGTGACTTCTGTCCCATCCGGCCAAGCGACGGCGAGACAACTCACGAATTTGGCGCTGCGATCTTGGGCGTCGATTGCGACGAGTTCGCGCTCAACTTTTTCCATCGCTTTGTAAAAGTCGCGCGGTTCGCCCGCCCAGATCGCCGTGTGGACACCCGGCATGCCGCCAAGCGCTGTCACTTCCAGCCCGCTATCGTCAGAAAGCGCTGGCGCACCGGTCGCCTGCGCCGCCGCGCGCGCCTTGATCAGCGCATTACCTTCAAACGTGAACTCTGTTTCATCGGGTTCGTCGAGGTCAAGTTCGATCCCGGAGACCACTTCAAAGCCCAAAGGTACAAAAAGATCTTTTAGTTCAGACACTTTACCTTTGTTGTGCGTGGCGGCGACCAATCGGCCTGGCTGTAGTTTTCGCGACATGCAATGTGGCTCCGATCTTGCTTTTTGAACGAATAACCTTATCGTTTAACGGTAAGTTGGTGACTTTATGCTATGTGACAAACGTAGCGAAATGACAGAAGGATGACATAAACGCATGTCAGGCACTCGCAAGAATTCAATGGCGGCGGTTCTGTCAACAGTCGTGACGGTGATTTTCTGGCTCGCTATTGTTCTCGGGACGATTCTGTTCGTGATTCTCGGAATTGGACTGCTTGGAAGCCTAAATGGCGGCGAACTGGACCTTCCTCTGGTTGAAGCGCGCGCGGATGGCGTGCCTGCTGGACGGATTGCGGCGGCCTTAGTGGGCCTTGTCGTATTTGCGCCGGGCATTGCTTATGTGTGCGCGCAGCTGCGTAAAATCTTGTCGACTTTGGCCGATGGCGATCCGTTCGTTCCTGAAAACGCGCCGCGCCTGACACAAATAGCTGTTGCGCTTGGTCTGGTCGAAATCATTCGTATCGCATCGGTTTTAGTCCTCGCGGCGACCGTCGATCTTGGCGAAGGCTACGAGGCGAACATCAATATTAACATGGCGGTCTGGGGAGCAGTGATCGTGCTTTTCATTCTGGCGCAAGTCTTCAAAGAGGGCACCCGCCTTCGCGAAGAAGAGAAAATGACAATTTAGGAGGGCCATGACGTGTCAATTCGTGTGACCCTTGATCGGGTTCTGTTAGAAAAAAGAATGTCTCTGACCGAGCTGTCGGAGCGGGTCGGCGTCACGCTCGCCAATCTTTCCATTTTGAAAACCGGCAAAGCGAAAGCGGTTCGGTTTTCGACCCTCGAAGCGCTCTGCCGTGAACTTGATTGCCAGCCTGGTGATATTCTCGTGTTCGAAGAAGGCCAATCGAACGAGGCCAGCGAGGCCGCTTAGCTCAGCTGTTCGCTGAGGAGCTCCAGGGCTGCCTCTGCAAACAAATACATATTCTCTTTTCGGTCGCTAAGGCCTGTTTCAATGGTCCGTGCGTGTTCCGTTGTCCCGACCACACCCACACAGACATGGCCCGCATCGTCGCCATAGCCATTGCCGCTTGGCCCAGACGCGCCGGTTTCACAAAGCCCCCAACTTGCATCCAGTTTCTCTCGGATCGTGCGCGCCATTAGAAGCGCATACGGCTCTGTCGCCGACCGCATCCCCTTAATGTCATCCCGGCCAAGGCCCATCAGGCCTCGAAACGCTTGCGGCGTGTAGATAACCCCAGCCCCGCGATAGAAAGTCGACGCGCCCGGAACTGCGAGCAAAGCGGCCGAGATTAATCCCCCGGACGAAGACTCCGATATGGCAATCGTTTCGCCGCGCGATTTTAGCGCGGCGCCGATTTGTTCGGCAAAGGGCAGTAAGCGTTCCATGTCTATTCAATCGCGGCTTTCTGGGCTGCGAACAGTTCGTTACAGCCCTTTTCGGCGAGCGCCATCATTGTGTCGACTTCGCTGCGGGTCATTGGGCGCTCTTCGCCGGTGCCCTGCAGTTCGATAATTCCGCCATCTGAGCTCATGACGACGTTCATATCGGCTTCGCCTGCGCTGTCTTCCGGGTAATCGAGGTCGAGCACAGGAACGTCCTTATAGACACCCACTGAGATCGCGGCGGCTTGTTTGAGGATCGGATCGCGCGAGATGACGCCTTCTTTTTGCAAGTATTTACATGCCAGGGCGAGCGCGACGAAGCCGCCCGTGATTGAGGCAGTGCGCGTTCCGCCATCCGCTTGGATGACG
>JBCBGJ010000460.1:0-2332 GCA_038526925.1 Pseudomonadota bacterium | reverse complement strand
GCACCTGGTCCGTATCAACGCCGCCAAAGCGATCCGTACGCGCGCGGAACTGGGTATGAAGTAGCTGGCTCTCAGCGTGCCTTTGCACGAACGCCTAGCGACGTCGCCAGTTCCGACCACCTCCACGCTTCATCATTTTTGACCTCCAGAGCTAGACTAACCTCGCGTCTAAGCGTTTTCTTGGATCAAAAGAAAAGATGGAGGATCACCGATGGCGCTAAAATACTTACCTGCAGACGCATCATCCGAAGCATTAAGCGAAGCACTGAAAACGGATGGCGCCTGCATTGTTGAGGGGGCGCTTTCAAGCGCAGCGCTTGCCCAAATGAAGTCCGAATGTATGCCCTTCATCGACGCGACCGAAACTGGGCGCGATGACTTTACTGGTCGCAAAACAACCCGGACGGGCGCCCTCGTGGCGCGTTCGGCTGCGTGCCGAGATGCGGTCATGAACAAGACGATTGTCGGCGGCGCCAAAACCTTCCTCAAACCCTATTGCGAAACGATCCAGCTGCACCTGACCCAGTTTATCCGCATTCAGCCCGGTCAGCCGGTTCAGCCGCTGCACCGCGACCGCTTGGCCTGGGGCGGGTATCTGTTGCCAACGCTCGAGCCGCAATTCAACACGATCTGGGCGATTACAGACTTCACCAAGGAGAACGGCGCGACGAATGTCATTCCCGGCTCGAATACATGGGACCCAGGCCGCGAGCCGAGCCGCGACGAGGTTGAGTATGCCGAAATGGAGGCCGGATCCGTGCTCGTTTACTCTGGATCCGTCGTGCATGGCGGCGGCGCCAATGTTTCGGATGGGGACCGTATCGGATTGAACATCACCTATGCGCTGGGATGGCTGCGCCAGGAAGAGAACCAATACCTCTCCTGCCCGCCCGAGATCGCGAAAGATTTCGATCCGGAGCTGCAAGCCATGCTGGGATACGCCATGGGGTCGTACGCGCTGGGTTACTTCACCCCGCCCCTGCCGCCCGGCAAAGGCCCTGAGGTCGTCCCACCAGAATTCTTGTTCAATGGCAAAGTCGCTTCGTGGGGCGAGGAGATGTATGAAGCCGTCTCAGCCCGCGCGAAAGATGGGGCGAATTAGGCTCAAGTCTAAGCGCGCTTATCCTTAGGCGATCCGAGGCTGATATGTGACGTGATCGAGCGCACTTGCGGCAACACGCCGAGAATGTCGGCATGGAACTCTTTGTAAGCTGGCAAATCTGCCACCTCGACCCGAAGCAGATATTCTACAGCGCCGGTAATGTTGTGGCATTCGCGAACTTGCGACGCGCGCTCCATCGCGCGCTCAAACTCGCGAGCATCTTTGGATAAGTGCGCCGAGAGCCCGACCATGACAAAAACGGTCAGACCCGCACCGAGGCGACTGCGATCCAAAACTGCACGATACCCTTTGATCCAACCTGATCGTTCCAACTCTTGGACCCGCCGCAAGCAAGCCGAAGGCGACAACCCAACCCGGGCCGCCAGATCCGTATTGCTGATCCGTCCATCTAACTCGAGGGCAGACAATATTCTTGAGTTTATCGCGTCTAATTCCGTCATTTATTGCGTATAGCATACCCTTATCAGTGAACAAGGTGAGAAATTGCGCCTTTAATCGCGCATTCTTGCAAGAAAGAAGACCTGGGAGCAATAAATGTTGAATCTATCCGATTACGATATGTCCGCCGAGCGTGGCTTTCTGTGCCGCCATGATGCGAGCGATGTGACCCTATCAGGCGATCTTGCAGTCATCAGAGATGTCGCGATGTCCCTTCCGGATCTGCTGCCGACGGGCCGCGTCCGCGCGCTTCTGACCGAACGGTTGCCTCGAGTTGAGTTGCCTCTTGATCGCATGAGCGACGCTGAAGCGCGCATGTGCATGGTGCATTACTCTTTCATGGTTCAGGCCTATGTCTGGGGCGAGCCAAAAGCACCGCAGACCCTTCCCGCGACCCTCGCCATGCCAATGGTGGCGCTCGCCGATCATCTCGGACAACAGCCTTTGCTGCCTTATTCAGGCTATGTCCTCGACAACTGGGGTCTGGTCGACCCAAACAGGCCAATCGATCTCGACAATATCTACATGATCCAGAACTTCCTGAACGGTCAGGACGAGAACTGGTTTGTGCTGATCCATGTCGCAATTGAGGCTGCGGCCGGAAAAGCCCTAGCGGCCTTCGGCCCCGCCATCGAAGCCAGCAATGCAGGGGATATCGCGGCAACGCGCAGCGTCTTGGAGGGCATTGGTGCGACGTGGAAGACCATTAATGCAATCTTCGACCAGACCCCAGTTGTCGAGGACATAGCCTGAATAAGGCAGCAAAGGCTG
>JBCBGJ010000459.1:0-2337 GCA_038526925.1 Pseudomonadota bacterium | reverse complement strand
TTATTCCGGCATCATTGCGTCCAGTTGATTGATCTCTACATCCAGTTTTTTCGCGGCGTGAGCGTTCAAAGCGTGGACGCCGAAAAAGATTGCAGAGATGAAACCAAGACTTATTGCGGAGCTGGCTATGGCCGCGCTCAGCGGTATTTCAGCTCCTGTTTCGAAGGTCGTTCCGAGGATGAAAACCAACATGCCTGGTGCGAACGGGAGCAAATACCACCGCCAAACGGATTGCAGCGCGTTGCGTTGCCGAACCAGGGCTTCCCGATGATGGCTGGCGAGACTCTGTCCGGATGAGTGGAGACCGGGATCGGATGCGCCGCCAATCTGGTGAAGTTTCCAGCTGACGAATAGCGCAGCGACCATGATCAGAACCGCACCAATTTTGATCGACCAAACAGGGACAAGAAACGAGATCCAACCAAATACGCCGACGACCAGAGCGGCGGCGATATACTCAGTGATGTTGCGCCGCTTTATGCGCGCATGAAAGTGATTGGATTTGGCGGTGAGTTCAGAAATAGACATTGTGAATTTGTCTCCTTGGTCGCTCGTCCAGAGATCGCGGAGGGGGTCATGGGCCGTCATTGCGATGTCTCCTTAAAGTCATGAGTGAGTTTCGTTTTGAGGCGCGAAATTCGGGTCGCGATCGCGCCGGAATTAAGGCCCGTAATGTCCGAGATCTCGGCGGCGCTGAGATCCTCCAGATAGAGGGTCAAAATTTGCCGGTCCGAGGTCTTGAGCTTGCGGATCCAGTCATGAAGCTTTGCGAGGGCATCATCACGCTCGATCATCAGGTGAAGGTCACTGAAGTCGGGTACGTGTTCAGCCTCAACCAGGTCTACTTGTTCCACGGACCGTCTAACTTCACGGCTGACATGGCTCGCGGCTGTGTTGTGAATGACGCGGTAGACCCAGGTTTTCAATGAGCAGCGCCCATCAAAGCCATCCAAACTCTTCCAGAGCTGGATATGCATCTCCTGCAATAGGTCGCGGCGCCGTTCCGCATGCGCTTCCGTTGCGCGCGCCAAGCGTTGCATGGCGTAAGCGAACTGGTCAGCAGCTTCTGTGTAAAGCTGATTGGCGGCGTGACTCGGCTTCATACCCTCTTAGTCTGAGGGCAATCGAGTTTCTTACAAAACTTTTTATTGCGCCGTGGTGACTAGAGACTGGCGAGGAAATCGTCCAAGGCAGCGTTGGTTGCTTCGGGCGCCTCTTGCTGAACCCAGTGGCCAATACCGGGAATAATTGTGGCGCCGCGAAAGTCGTCGCATCCCATGCCGGCGGCCTCGTACATATCCATGCCCGGGACAAAGCTGCGAACTGGGTCTTTCTCGCCGCCAATAAAACAGGTCGGCATCGCCAGGGATTTGCCGCGTACTGGTTCTGAATATTGATGGTCTAAATCAAGCGCCCGGTAGCGATTGAATGGACCGTGCCAGCCTGACTTTGCGAACGCGTCAACATAGATGTCGAGATCGTCCTCACTGAGCCAGGACGGGAAGGGGTCTGGATCGATAAGGCCGTCGAGCATTTTGGCGTCTGCGGGTTTCTCTGCGTTCAACCCATCGTTCGGGGCATCGCCGGATATGCCATAATAAATTTTACGCAAAGCGGCGCGCGGATCGGCGCCAAACTCGGCTTCCGGCAATCCCTCATTCTGGAAGTAGATCATGTAGAAGAACTTATCGGTGTGGACCATCTTCATCAGGTCGAGGAGAGAGACCTCACTGGCTGGCGTATAGGGGACACTCATCCCCGCAATCGCGCGGACCTTTTCAGGATAGAGGAGGCCGGTCGAATATGTGATCGGTGCGCCCCAATCGTGTCCAAACAGTATGACCGGATCATCGCTTAGCGCGTCGATGACCGCAGCCGTGTCCGCCGCGAGGTTCTTAAGCGCGTAAGGTTCAATTTCTTTTGGAGCCGCGCTATCGCCGTAGCCGCGAACATCCATAGCGGCGACAGTGTAGCCTTTGTCGACGAAATGACGGACTTGGTGGCGCCAAGACCAAGAATGCTCTGGCCAGCCATGCACGCAAAGAATAAGAGGGCCGCTGCCTTCAACATGGACTGAGAGTTGTCCCGTCGGTGTGTCGATCATCTTTTGCATGGCGATACCTCCTGTCGCTGTCTCCGCTTAGTTGGCTGGCCCAAATTTTCAGTTAAAAAAGCCATCAAATTGGGGCGTTCCTAGAGCGCGTCTTCGCTATTATACGTCGTATGCCGAACCTCCGCGGCCGCAGAATTTTATCACTGCCGCAGAATCTGCAGACACCCCTGTTGACGGGGACGATTGATTCCCGTACACGCCACCCTTCGCAAGCTAGGCCGTGC
>JBCBGJ010000458.1:0-2338 GCA_038526925.1 Pseudomonadota bacterium | reverse complement strand
AAGCCGCCAAGGCTGAGCGCCTCTTCTAGCGCTGCAGGCGCGATCAGGTCCCTTGGGTCCCGGCCCGGTTTGCCGCAGGCGCTGGTTGCCGCCTGGCTGCTGCGCCGGATGGGTGTGCCGCACGCTGTGCATTTGGGGCTGAGGCGGCCCAGTGACACCCCGGATCGGGGGCTAGAGGCGCACGCATGGGTGCTGTCGGGAACCGTGCCTGTCACCGGGGTGAAAGAGGCCGTCGGCATGACACCCGTGGCCACATTCGTGTCAGCCTAGGACCGCACTTATGTTCGCCGCCATCTTTATGCGCAAACCGGGCCGGGACCCAAGGGAACTGATCGCGCCTGCAGCGCTGGAAGAGGCGCTCAGCCTTGGCGGCTTTGGCGACCGGCGCGGCCATTGGTGCAATGAACGTGTGCTGATGGCGCAATCTCTGCTGTGGAACACGCCCGAATCCAAGCATGAAAGCACGCCAGAGGTCTGCCCCGATACAGGCCGCGTCATCGTCAGCTGGGTGCGTCTCGACAACAGGGCCGAACTCTGCGCCGCGCTAAACCTCGAAGAGCGCGAGACCCTGACCGACCCCCAGATCATCCTAGGCGCCCATCGCATGTGGGGCGAAGACTGCGCCAACCGGCTCGAGGGTGACTTTAGCTTTGTCATCTATGATCCGACGACGGATCAGGCGTTTTGCGCACGCGACGCATTGGGGATAATGCCGTTCTTTTACTATCAAGGCGGCGACGTGTTTATGGTCGCTTCCGATCTCTCAGTGCTTCAAGAGCTATTCCCCAGCCGGTTTAGCCCAAACTCAAAATGGATCGCGCGGTGTTTAGTGGATTTCAGAGCCGTTCCGGACGAGACATCGTATACCGAAATAAGTCCCCTGCCCCGGGCTAGTTTACTGCGGGTAGCTAGTGGTATAGCGGACCCGCCGCGTCAATATTTCGAGTTCGACATGGAAGCGGAACTCGCAGACCGTCCCAGCCAGGAGTCGGTAGACAAAGTTAAGGAAGCTTTCAATCGTGCAGTCCGGCGCCGACTCAGGACTTGCTATCCATTAGCGGCAGAATTTTCCGGTGGCTTGGACTCCAGTGGCGTTGCCGCAGCCATGATGCCAGAGATCAGAAACCGTCCTGAGCAATTCTACTTTTGCGGTCATGTAGCCCATGAAAACGATGCTCATTATTTGATGCATGGAGCAATGCACCTTGGTCTACCTCATGTGGATGTCCACACCGGCCCAACAACGCTTACATCCTACGACGGACTTTATGAGGATATGCCCAGAACACTCGGCGTCTGGCCGCGGCCGGATACAGTCGGGTATCAGGAACGCCTGTTCCAAAACGGTCAAGCCCTTGGCGCTCGTAGTATTTTATCTGGGTATGGCGGCGATCAGTTGGTTACATCGGCCAGCGCGCCACATGTCCGAGCTTTGGCATCTACATCAAGAAACCTACCGGCGCTGATAAGACACTCAGCGGGTTTTTGGCCTGTCCGCACAGCGCGCGCAGCAAAGACCTTTGTGCGTGGCGTTGCCCAAGATCAGGATGTTTTGGATGTGTCGCCAAACTTTATGCATGGGTTCTTGCTAAGACCACAACTCGCCAAAGATCTTGGTATTGTGCAGCTTCATCGTGACATTCAAAGCGACATGCGGTCGGCAAAAAGTTTGAACGAACGCTTACTGCGCCACCGGGAGTTCAGTTTTTATTTGAGTGAAAGACCGTCAGCCTCACAGCACCACGCGCGGCGCAACGGCATGGAGTTCAAATACCCAATGCTGGATCGACAACTCATGGTACAAGTCTTGAAAACTCCAGTGGTTGACAGAACCTACCGCGGAATTTCAAGGTTCCTTTTCAGACGGGCGATGTCTGACGAGCTATCATCCGTTACCCTTCAGAGCCGCAAGAACAACACGGGCGCCCGTGTGGCCCCGTGGCCTTGGGATGATCTGCATCACTTTGCTCAATCGCCCCCAGCGATTTCTCCTGTGTTACAGGACTTCGTCGATCCGGAACTCTACAACTGGCTCAACACGCTTTTTAGACTGCCAAGATCAGAATTTGACAAAGTCGATATCGTCACGAAATCGCGCGCATTCATGAGCTTTACTTACTTGATGTGCTTCGCCTTTTGGCAAGCATGATGGAAACAGTTGGGTGGCGCGAAGACGTCGGTTTTATTTGCGCATAAGGCCAAAAAACTTTATACTGAATAGCGTTTCGGTATCCGAAGCGTCCCCCATTTTACTTTCGTTTCTACAGGGAGAATTTATGTCCAAGACAAAGCCTGAAAATATGGATGAAAAGCAAAAATATGTCGCTCCTGCGTTGAC
>JBCBGJ010000457.1:0-2359 GCA_038526925.1 Pseudomonadota bacterium | reverse complement strand
GAAGCCGCGCATCGCAATCAGACTCGAAGATGGCGACGGCAACCCGGTACACGAAGGGCGTCGCGCGGAAATCAGTGTCGCTGATCCCTACCGCTTGGCACAGGAAGCGGAGGAAGAGTTTGAATCTCCGGTCAACGCTGCGTTCTCTGCTGTGTCTGGTGTTCGCGTGGGGGCTAACGGCATCGCCTATGTTGAGCTCGAGCCAACTCTGGAATCTGGGCGCGTGAGGCTGCAAGTCCTTTTGCAAGATGGTAGCTATGAAGACATCGATGTTTGGCTTGCGCCCGAAAAACGCGATTGGATCGTGGTTGGTGTCGCTGAAATTGAGGGCATGGCGTCTCAATTGGAGGATGCGCAAGGCCGGGGCATTGATGAACTCTCCAGTGATGGCCGTCTCGCTTTCTTCGCAAAAGGCGTCATCAAAGGCGATTGGTTGCTGACGCTGGCGATTGATACCGCGAAGCGCCGCGGTGGCCAGGACCGAGAAGTTTTTGATGAGATCGATCCCAATGCCTATTACACATTATACGGTGACCGCACTTGGCAGTACAACAATGCAGAGAGCCAGTATCCGGTCTATGTAAAGCTTGAGAAAAACACATTCCAGGCCGTGTTTGGCGACTATGAAACCGGCTTTACCGAAACCGAGCTCGGTCGCTATACGCGCCGCCTGTCTGGTTTGAAAGCTGACTATGAAAGCAAGGACGCCTCATTCACGGCATTCGCCTCTGAAACCAATCAGAGCTTTATCAAAGATGAGCTCGCAGCCGACGGCACCTCTGGGCCCTTCCGATTGAGCGTCGCGCCGCTTGTTCGGTCCTCAGAGGTCATCACGGTTGAGACGCGTGACCGTTTGCGACCTGACGTGATTGTCGGGGAGCGTTTGCTTAACCGCTACAGCGACTATGAGATTGATTATACGACGGGCGAGCTCTTCTTCCGTCTGCCGGTGCCCGCAACTGATGCGGCCCTGAACCCGAATGTGATCGTGGTCGACTATGAAACGTCAGAGGCTGCAGAACGCGGGATCACGGCGGGCCTGCGCGCTGAGAAGCGTTTCCTGGACGGGGCCGTTCAAGCGGGAGCTACCTTAATCCATGAGGAAGATGCAGCCTCGTTGGAGACAAACGGCTCCAATCTTGTTGCTGCGGACCTCACCCTTCGTCTGGGCGATCGCACAGAAATCCGCGCGGAAGTGGCGAAATCGGAAGTGGACACGGAGACAGGGACCGAATCCGCGGATGCTGTCTTGCTGGTGGCTCAGCATCGGACGGAAAAACTTCTCGCGACAGGGTATATTCGCGAAGAGGAAGAGGGCTTTGGGCTCGGTCAGCAAATCTCCTCGACCAATGCGATCCGCCGAATTGGCGCAGAACTGAGTGCGGAAATTGGATCAAAAATCAGTGATGACGGCTCTGACCGGTCTGAGCGCCGCGTTACGGCACAGGCCTATCAAGAAACCAATTTGAGCCAAGGGTCGCAGCGTGATGTGGCCGATCTCGTTGTGGCGCAAGAGAGCCAGACCTTTGGGGTGAGCGCAGGCGTTCGCGCTGTTTCTGAGGACTTCGGAAACGTCGCTGAGCCGCGTCAATCGCTCCTCCTGCTGGCCGGTCTGCGAAAGACCTTCGTCGATCAGGGCCTTTCGATCAGTGCCGTATGGGAAAAGCCTGTCCAAGTCGGCGGCGAAAGCAATGATGAGGCCTCACTGTTCCCTGGGCGCACTGTTTTCGGCGCTGATAAAACGCTCGGCAAACGCGTCACGGCCAATGTGCGGCATGCAATCACCAACGGCGCAGATGCGTCCGGTCAAAACACTGTGGCTGGGCTGACCTGGGAACCATCAGCGGGCACACAAGTTCGCGCCAGCACAGACATGATCACCAGCGATAGTGGACGTCGGATTGGCGCGACCGTGGGTGTCGATCAAGTCTGGCGGGTCAACGAGGCTTGGACGCTCGGTGGTGGATTTGCGCGGCGATCGAATGTGGACGGCGATGACGAACCGCTCGATGTTACGGCAGACGCTGCGGTCAGCCCTCTGGAAGATGGTGTGCGCAGCCCGCTCACTCAGGCCGAAGCTTACACATCTGCCTATTTTGGGGCGAGCTACCAGACGGATAGCATGGCGGGATCTGCGCGCCTCGAAGCGAGAGATAGCAGCTCTGGTCGTCGCCTGGTCGCGGTTTTGGGCGGCGCGCGCGAAATCACCAAAACGCTGTCTTTCTCCGCTGCGGCGCGGCATCAGGACGAAACGCTTGAGGGCCAGCCTGATCTGAAACAGACGGATGTTCGGGTTGGTGCTGTGTGGCGTCCGAAAGGTGAAGGCTTGGTCGTCTTGAACCGATTGGACATCGGACAA
>JBCBGJ010000456.1:0-2363 GCA_038526925.1 Pseudomonadota bacterium | reverse complement strand
TTTGTTTGAGTGCCAGAAACACACCCGGAACGGGGACGGGAGGAAAACATGGCACTCACGATTAAACCGAGCGATCAAGCCTGCGGCGCGGAGATTACTGGCGTAGATTTGACCCAAGACTTAGACGCCCGCACGGTCGACGAAATCAGAGCGGCTTGGCTTGAGCATCTCGTTCTGTCCTTCCCGGATCAAAAGCTCAGCGATGACGATCTTGAGCGCTTCACGCTGTATTTTGGGCCGTTCGGCGATGATCCATTCATTGCCCCAATCGAGGGCCGTGAGCATATCATTGCAGTCAAACGTGCCGCGAATGAGACCTCGCCCATTTTTGCTGAGATTTGGCATTCTGATTGGAGCTTCCAAGAGACCCCGCCCGCCGGAACATGCCTGTTCGGGATCACGATCCCGCCGACTGGTGGCGATACGCTTTTCGCCAATCAATACAAAGCGCTCGATGAGATGCCTGACGAATTACGCAAGCGGCTCGAAGGCAAGAAAGCCATTCACTCTGCGGCCCGCGGGTATGCGAAGGGTGGCCTTTATGGCGACGGTGATGCGAGTGATCGAAGCATGGACATCCGTTCCTCTGACGCCGCGCTGTCGACGCACACGCATGACATCCTGCGCGATCATCCAGAGACGGGCCGAAAAGCGATTTTTAGCTCCGCCGCCTATATTACAGGCTTCGAGGACATGGAGCCTGAGGCGTCGAATAAGCTCCTGATGGACCTTTATCATTGGCAAACCCGCCCTGAGTTCCAATACCGCCATAAGTGGCAACCTGATATGCTGATCATGTGGGACAATCGCTCCGTCTTGCATATGGCAACCGGCGGCTATGCGGGCCATGATCGATTGCTGCACCGGACCACGATTGGCGAGCAGGTCGCGTCTTAGCAGCAGGACCGGGATTTAAGCTTGAGGGGGGGGGGGCGTCATGAAACAAGCCGTTTTGGTTGTCGATGTTCAGCCGAGCTTCGCGCCCCCGGATTGGCTTGTCGAGCGCGCTCAAAAAGTCGCTAATGCGATGCCATCGATCGCGACCGTCGAGCGTCATGACGAACACGTCGTGCCCTTTAAGGTGCAGCTCAACTGGGCGCCTGGACCAGACGATATCAGCTTAGTCAAAGCTGATCATGAACTCATAAAGCACGGTTATGCGCCCACGCAGGAAATTCTGGATACAATTGCGGCTTTGACGCCGGAGCGCGTGCTCGTTTGTGGCATTCAAGCTGACACATGCGTACTGGCGGCAGGGTTCGCGCTCTTTGATCTCGGCCTCAGGCCAACACTAATCGCCGATGCCGTCGTCGGATCAAGCTTGGATCGATCGGGAGCGCTTGGCATCAAACTTTGGAAGCACCATTTCGGAGCGGTGATCAATCATGATGACGCAATCAGAGAGCAGGCGTCTTAGCTCAAAGCGAATCCAAGTATCATTCGACCATGGATATGGAAGAGACCAGCTCGCAAGAGATCAATATCGTCGCTGGTCTCATCACTGACTCTGAGCAGCGCGTATTGTTGGTTAGGAAACGCGGTACCGAATACTTCATGCAGCCGGGGGGAAAACTGGGTTGTGGCGAGAGCCCAATGCAGACGCTAGCGCGAGAAATACGAGAAGAATTAGGATGCGCGATCATCCAAGGGTCGGAAACGTACCTTGGAAGGTTCTCAGCCCAGGCGGCCAACGAACCCGGGTACACCCTCAATGCTGATCTTTATCGGATAGAACTTGAAGGCCGGCCAAGAGCGATGGCCGAAATCGTGGAGATTGTTTGGCTCCCAACGAACAACCCGGATGCTCTTAAACTAGCACCCTTTACGAGAGACGCCGTATTACCACTCGTTTGAATAGTGAGCTCAGTTGTAACGAAAGAGCCTACTCTTCGTCCTCGACCATATCGGCCCAGAACACGTCCGCGCTAGTGCGGATCGCTTCGACCAAAATAAAGAAGACTGCTACGGAGAGCACCCACCATGCTGTGCTGGATTGCCCAGCCCAATTCACCATCGTTTCAATCATCACCATGCCTCGGTCTTGCGCCGTCGATGAGTTGAATATGACGTGCACCTCTTAACGAGAGCTGAGTCAAATTCGGCACAGTTGGGGCAATTCGTAATCAAAATGGCCCTATTTCTTTACGCCTGACCCATTTTGCGCAATCAGGAGGCGAATGAGTACTCGAACGTCTTCCCGCAAACCTCCGGCGCGTGTTTGGCAGCGTATGCTGTCCGGGCGACGTCTCGATTTGTTGGACCCCTCCCCCATGGATGTCGAAGTTGAAGACATCGCCCATGGCCTTGCCCGCGTCGCCCGTTGGAACGGGCAAACAAAAGGCGCGCATGCCTTTTCGGTCGCC
>JBCBGJ010000455.1:0-2365 GCA_038526925.1 Pseudomonadota bacterium | reverse complement strand
GATCATTCAAGCGCGCAGAAAGCTTCGGCCCGATCCCTTTGATGCGGGTCAGGTCATCAGCAGGCCCTTGCGGCGCGGGAAGCATTTCAGGCGCGATACGGGTTGCTGGTGTCGCAGGCTCTAATCTCGACGCCTCCATCGACCCAGAGAACCCAGATTGGCGTTGGAATTTATCATACCAATCCACCAAGGCCGATCCGGTCATATTGTTTGGCACGCGCATCCAACCCGGAAGACTTTCCAAAAGGCGCGCCGTGTTCTGCCAATGGCGCAAATTCATATCCGAAAACGTCCGCAAAAGCTCACCGGACAGCGTTTCGGCGTCTGCCTCCAATGGGCGTTTGCCGCGCGGCGTTCCACTCATCTGGTGGGTCACGATCTGAGCAGTTTGCTGCGAGAAATCCATCCAGGTTTTCAGGCTTTCTTGCCAATATTCAAACGGCGATAATGGCGCTGCGTCTTTCGGTAAGTTCTGATCAGACATTGGCGGTCCCAGCTTATGTTGCACCGCACAATACCAAGTCGTTTCCGAGAGAGCAAGTATTGGTAATTCCCTGTTACCCCAAACCGCGTTACCAGAGCCGCATGACCTCTCGATTGACTGGCAATGTACTTGTTTTCGATTCCGGTATGGGCGGGCTCACCGTCGCGCGGGAGCTGCAGGCCTTGGCGCCGACCTTAGCGGTCAACTATGCGGCCGATAGCGGCTTTTTCCCGTACGGTGACAAGTCGGACGCTGACCTGCGCGCCAGGCTCCCAGTCGTGGCAAAAGCGCTTTGCCAGGTGGCACGGCCGGATGTGTTTGTAATTGCTTGCAACACCGCCAGTACATTGGCGTTGGAAGATGTTCGCGCCGCTTTGGACATCCCCGTTGTCGGAACAGTGCCAGCGATCAAACCCGCCGCTGAAACCACGCGTACCGGAACGATTGGCCTGCTCGCGACGCCTGGCACTGTGAAGCGCGACTACACAGCGCGCTTGATTGAGGACTTTGCCAGCGAAGCACGCGTCATCATGCATGGCTCGGTTGCCCTGGTTCGGATGGCCGAACAAATTGCGTCCGGCGAAGCGGTGTCCCTGGACGCGTTCCGAGAGGCCCAATCCCCACTGTTCAAGGCGGACGGCGGTGACCAAATTGATACCGTCGTCTTAGCCTGCACGCATTTCCCGCTCATTCGCGGCGAGCTCGCAGCGACCGTTCCGCATCCGGTGACCTTTATTGACAGCGGCGAGGCCATTGCGCGGCAGACGCTTCGTGTGATGCCAAAGGACGCAGCGCCATATCTTGAAGGCGGCCATGTTTGGTTGACCAGTCTCCCGAATAAACAAGCGCGGCTGATCGAAGTCTGTCGCCGGTTCGGATATGACCGCGTTGATTATATCGCTGTTGAATAAGACAGCGCCAACACGTTCTTGTCACAGAAGTCGGATAGGTGCGTTCAAACTTTCACCACGGAGCAGATCTTGCGTAGTCTTTTAGCCGCCTTTGCGATGCTTGGCGCCGCCGCGTGCGGGGCTAATACCGACCTCGCCGAGGTGCCGGAGCCAGATATTTTGGTGCCGTTTGAAGGGCTTGGCGAGGCACAGAAAATCAAAATCGTTGGGTCTTCGACCGTCGCCCCCTTCTCCACCACTGTCGCAGAGCAGTTTGGCGCCATATCAGAGCATCCCGCGCCGATCGTTGAAACGACCGGTACGGGCGGCGGATTTAAAGCCTTCTGCAACGCCATCGGCCCCGACGAGCCGTCGATCATCAACGCGTCGCGCAAGATCAAAGACGGTGAACGTGCGCTGTGTTTAGAAGCGGGGATCGCAGACCCGTTCGAGATCAAAATCGGTTATGACGGGATCGTGCTCGCCAACGGGAAGTCAGGGCCGGACCTCAACCTCACCAAAACAGAGATTTTTCTCGCGCTGGCCGCTGAGCTCCCAAATGGGGACGGCGGCTGGATGGCCAATCCGCATCGTTATTGGAATGACATAAATCCAGCGCTTCCAAGTATGCGTATTCTAGTCTCGGGCCCGCCCCCAACATCAGGGACGCGAGATGCCTTCGCAGAGATCGCCATGGAACGCGGTGCGCTTGGCGTTCCGGAACTGCTCGCGTTACAGGACACAGACCCCATCGCCTTTTCTGCGCGCGCCAGAGAGATCCGCAATGATGGCGCCTGGATCGATAGCGGCGAGAATGACAGCTCGATTATCAACACTCTGTTGCGCAATGAAGACGCCGTGGGCGTGCTTGGATATTCTGTTCGAGAAAGGAATATCCAAGCTCGGAGCCGGCGTGTGCATTGCGCAACTGCGTGGTGATAATCGAGCTGTCAGTCTCGCCGCGCGCGCGCCAGGCGCGCGCAAGGCGGGG
>JBCBGJ010000454.1:0-2377 GCA_038526925.1 Pseudomonadota bacterium | reverse complement strand
GTTCAGGACTTCTTTGTAATAGTTATAGAGCGAATCCTGCAGATCTTCGTGACTGACAAGGTGGGCGTGAGCGAGGTTCCATCTTGGGCTCCGGATGCGTTTGGCATGCCCGTGGGTTCCCCCTGTGGCTTGGTAGAGCGCATCGGGTATGACCTTTCTGGCGAACCTGTCGAATTCTCTCAAAACTGGTTCAATCAGAATGTTTGCCGCTACACAAACAGACTTGGAAAGCGCCAAGCCTCATGACCACGCGATATGGATTGATTGGTTGTGGCATGATGGGCGCAGAGCACCTGCGCAATATTGCCCTTTTGCCGGGCGCCGAAACGGTCGCGATTTGTGATCCAAATCCATCGCAACGCGACCAAGGGCAAAGTATTGTCCCTGGGGCGCGGACTTATGAAACGATCGCCGATATGATGGCGGTCGAGACGCTTGATGCCGTCATTATCTCGAGCCCCAACTACCTGCATGTCCGGCAAATTAGCGAGGTCGCGAGAGAAAAACCGATCCCTATCCTGTGTGAAAAACCACTCTTCACAGATCCAGCAGACGAAGCAGAGATCGAACGCTTTCAGAGCGCATATGCTGCGCCGATCTGGGTCGCGATGGAGTATCGTTATATGCCCCCAGTTGCAGCTCTGGTGGAGCGCGCCGCTTCGGTTACAGGTGGCGTCAAAATGCTAACGCTCCAAGAGCATCGCTTCCCGTTTCTTCAGAAAGTCGACAATTGGAACCGTTTCAATGCGAATAGCGGTGGCACTTTTGTCGAGAAATGCTGTCACTTCTTTGACCTGATGCGCTTGATCCTGGGCAGCGAACCGGTTCGTGTGAGTGCGTCAGCAACCCAGTTCTTCAATCATCTAGAGGAATCTTATGACGGTAGGGTTCCAGATATCTGGGATGGCGGCTACGCGATCTTTGACTTCGAAAATGGCGCCAAAGCGATGCTGGAACTGTCTATGTTCGCGGATGGAACCAAGTGGAATGAAGAAATCCACGCCATTGGCCCTCTCGGAAAAATCGCATGCCGTATGCCCGGACCACAAAGGTTTTGGCCGCCAGAGCTAGGTGCTTCTCCGAACCCCGAGCTGAGCGTATACCCGCGCTCACCGAAACGTCCTGAAACGGTGGAGATGGTTCTCGATGAAACACTCGTCGCAGCGGGCGATCATCACGGGTCGACATTTTACCAGCACCAAAAGTTTCTGAAAATGGTCCGTGAAGGCGGCGCTCCTGAAGTTTCACTTTCGGATGGAAGGAAGGCTGTGAAAATGGGAATCTTGGCTCAAGAAGCAGCCGCCAGCCACACGACCATTTCGTTCTGATCTTGGAAGGGCTGGTTGATCATCAAAGAGAAGGCGTCGCGCGACCGGGAATTAGTCCGCTGGCGCCGCTACGCGAGGAAGACGCCGCAGGACTTTCGAGCGGGTGAAGTGATCATTCCGCACCATCATTATTGATCCAAGGATCATGCTCACCGTGAGCTTCTCAACCTTTTCGAGTTCATCTTTAGAGCGAAGCAAATAGTCTCCGGCCGCGGCTGGTAGGCCGAAAGAAATATCGGTAATTGTTGCGGCGATATCATGTGGAATCTCTAGATGGCTGCTGACGATTTCAGCGATGTAAGACACGGCACCCTCGCGGCTATATCCCGTTGGATCGTTCAAGCTGGAGACGCTCGGTTCAGCCTGAAGACGCTCGATGATTTGCCCGCGTTCAGAGATATATTTCAAATAAACATGGGTCACTTTTTGGATGAGATCTTCAAGCGTTGTTGCACTTTCAGCGGCTTCGAATTGAAGTCTGCGAAGCGTCTTGAGTTCGCGTTCCAAAAGCGCGCGCAGGAGCTCGGTTAAATTTGGGAAGTAGTTATAAACGAGGGACTTACTGATGCCGGCTTCTTGGCCAATTCGCTCCATTGTGAGCAAAGCGACGCCCTCGCGGGTCAGCATGTCGGCTGCATAGTCTAAGATAAGAGACCGTCTTTTTTCGGGGGCCAGCCGTTGGCGGCGTTTCTCGGAACTTGTACTCATCCTGTCATCCTCGTCAGCGCTGAAATTGCGTCCGTCCTGGCGCTTTAAAATGTTTCTGGGTCAATCCAAATCATCTCGTCGATCGATTCAGATTTGTCCGCAGTCATGTTCTGCTCCAGCGCGAACAAAGTGCCGTCAGGGTCGTAGGCGAAAACGCTTCTCCAGCCGTTTTCTAATTTTGGCTCACTCGCAAAGACGACACCTGCAGCCGTCAAACGGTTGATTTCGCGCTTAAGATTAGTGACCTCAAAAGCGATCGCGCTGTATCCTATCGGATCAAGTTTGGCGGGTGCGGCTCTCGCCTGGTTCGCAACGAACAATATCGAACTCGAATTTTGGCA
>JBCBGJ010000453.1:0-2383 GCA_038526925.1 Pseudomonadota bacterium | reverse complement strand
CCGTCCCGAACATCAGCGCCCCAGTGATGGCGAACACATCAAACATGGACATGTCGCTGATCATTACAGGCAATCCGATCCCGCAGCTCGGCTTTATCGGCAATGCTGCGGGCGAAGACGTCTCGATGCTGTCTAAGCTGAACGGCGTCGTTACCGATCTCGGCTTCCAGGAATATACCCAGACCGACAAGTCCATGTTTGATGTGTTCGCCATCACTGGGGCGCTGATGTTCGGGACGGCAGGACTGCCTCATGTCATCATCCGCTTCTTTACGGTCCCAAGCGCGAAAGCCGCGCGGCTTTCGGCGGGGTGGGCTTTGGTCTTTATCGCGGCATTGTACACCACAGCTCCAGCTGTTGGTGCGTTCGCCCGGATCAACTTCATCGATACGGTCAATGGAAGTACCTATATCGCCGATGATGTGGATTATGAGACAGAGGCGGCTGCGATCACGGCCGCCGGCGGGACGCCGGTTCCGACCTGGTACAAGACTTGGGAAAAGACAGGTCTGCTCGAATTTGAAGATAAGAATGGCGACGGCATCATGCAGTATCGCGGGCCAAACGCGCCGGACGGACTAGAGAATGAGGTCAATCCAAACCAAGACATCTTCGTGCTCGCTAATCCTCAGATTGCGCAACTGCCTGCTTGGGTCATTGGCCTCGTGGTTGCGGGTGGCTTGGCCGCGGCCTTGTCGACGGCGGCAGGTCTCTTGATGGTGATATCCTCCGCTGTCAGCCACGACATTTGCCGTCGTACTTTGTTTAAAGATATGGATGACAAGACCGAGTTACGGGTTGCACGCGCCGCCGCCGCAGGTGCGGTATTGGCGGCTGGGCTGCTGGGGATTTATTCGGCGCAACTTGGCTTTGTGGCTCAGGTCGTGGCGTTTGCATTCGGTCTCGCATCGGCATCCTTATTCCCGGTCATTTTCCTTGGAATCTTCTGGAAGCGAATGAACAAAGAAGGCGCGATCGTCACGATGCTGTTCGGATTGATCTCGACCTTTGCTTACATCGTTTATTTCAAGTTCGGCGGTGGCACGCCAGATCAGTATCTGTTCGGCGTTTCCCCCGAAGGCATCGGCTTTGTCTTTATGTGGGTCTCAGGCGCGCTCGGGATCGGTGTCGCCTTGGCAACCAAGACGCCGCCGCAGGACATTCAAGACTTGGTCGAAGATATTCGGGTTCCCGGGACACGTCAGGCGCACGGTTTGGCGGATGAGGACATGGCCCCAACTGCATCAAGCTAGATCAAGTTCGAGAGTGCCTTACTCCGCGGGCTGATAGCGCACGCCGAAACGATCAATCCGGCTGACAGGCTCGTCGCCTGTGAGATCGATTACATACAGCCGGTCATATTCGGTGCTTTCATCGATTGCCGTGCCCGGATCACCACCCAGCGCTGCAGCGAGTGGCGGAGTCGTATTAGAATGGCCAACCACCAAGATGACGCCGCTCTTCGATTTCAAGATCTCCGCGAATGCGTCTAGATCAGACGCGTCATACAATTGCACCTCGAGCCTGGTGCGCTCTGCGATCGGGGCCGCGGTCTCTAGCGTTCGTTTGTAGTTGGTCGAGTAGATTTCCGTTAGACCCTTGTCAGACAGGAGATCTGCGAGAACGTCTGCTCTAGATCTGCCTTGATCCGTCAGGGCCGGATCATCGCCTGTCTGTTTCTCAGCGTGCCGGACCAAATAGATTTCGTGTTGGGCCGCAGCCGCGGTGTCAGGCGCCGGGGTCTGAGCATACTGAACGCACGCACCGAGCGTGAGCGCCAATAGGATTGATATCATTCTCATTAGTGTGTCCTCTCCCGTATCAATCGCAGCCTTAGCGTTGGCAGACTGGACCACGAAGTTCAAACAGACGCTAGACCTGTTTTAGGCGGCGAATTGTGCCAGGCGGGTTTTTAATACGATAGTCTGGGGCAGCGCAGAGGGTAGGGCTCTTAAAAATGAATATGATCCTATCGGTTGCGATTGCTGTGACGCTGTTCACATCTTTGATCCTGGTGGCTCGCTTTCGCGGGTTGCGACTAAAGGGCAGCGATCCACTGCCGCTCACGGCCTTTATAGCGATCTTATTTACGTCAGGGCTGGATGTCGGATTGATCATGTTTCCGCTGACCGAGTTCCCCGTTTACGAGAGCGAGGCGGCCTACGGCTTCACGAATGCACTGGCGATTGAGTTTGGCTTCTGGGGCTTTTTGGTTTGGGGGTTTTACTTTCTCACCACCTTCTATTTTTGTGTGGTCGAGCCGAAATTGAAGCTGTTTGAAATCGGATGGGTCAAGCTCCTCAATAGCGCTGTCATCATCGCCACCTGTGCCTTCACTGGCTTCTTATTCTTGAGTTATTTGCCGAGCTATATTGAAGGAATT
>JBCBGJ010000452.1:0-2385 GCA_038526925.1 Pseudomonadota bacterium | reverse complement strand
TAAGTCTTCGCCTGCCTCAATATCGACACCAGCATCGCGATAAGACAGGGAATCAGGTGTGTTCGTGCTCATGGCGCGCGCGTTAGCATGTGCTCTGACTGGTGACCAGCATGCATCTACGGTTCACGTACACTCTGACACTTGATAAGAAGAGACACGTTAAGAGGCCCTAAGATATGATTCGTCTTCTCATCCTGGCGTTCACGCTGATTACTCTCGGTGCTTTGGGCACGCATGCGCAAAGCCGTGACGCTTACACAATCAATGGGATCCAAGTCGACGAGCGCGCCCCGACAGTTGGTGAAGCCCAACTCAAAGCCTTCTCAACCGCAAAACTGATCGGGGCGCAGCGCCTCATCGAGCGCCTAACGCTCCCTGAGGATCGCCTTGCCGTCACCGATCTGATTATTGATCAAGCTTTGGCAGATCGGATCGCCGCAGCTGTCGACGTTGAAGAAGAAATTGCGGGGGCAGGGCGATATCGGGGGCAGTTGGCGGTTGTCTATAACCCATCTCAGGTCCGCGCGGCTCTAACCCAGGTGGGTTTGCCTTTCACGGACAGCCTCGCCCCAAAAGCCGTTCTGTTCACGTCGGCGTCAAATGGTATGGACCTGGCGTGGAACCTCGCTTGGGAAGGACCGCCAAAAGGTAGCCTCGTCCCCCTCATGGTCAGCCGCGCAACCGGGTATTCAGCAGAAACGCCTTGGGACGTCATGGAAACTGAAGTCGCGATCAATGGCGCGCAGCGAGCGATCATTGCTGACCTTCGAGGGTCGGCTGGTGGCTACCGGGTCGACCTTGTCTCTGTGACGCCCTCTGGACCTCGCCGCATTGGCGTCACATCACGCGCATCCACTTTACAGGGCGCGATTGATGCTGTCGCTCTGCGGTTAAACGATGACTGGAAGCAAACATCGATCGTTCGCGATACATCTCGGACACTCATCGAAGCGACGGTGAAGTACACCTCCCTGCCGGAATGGGTGACGCTTCGAAATGCTCTGGCACAGTCACCGCTGGTTTCAAACTTTCAGACCCGCGCGATCTCCATCGATGGCGCAGTTGTCGCTTTTGCCTTTGCCGGCAATGGCGAGCGATTGACCAAGGATCTGCGAGATCGAGGCGTTGTTATTAATGCTGATCCAATTGGTTGGGTCATGACCTCTGCAATCAGTCCAGGTCTGCCGATCGAGAGCCAATAAAATATGCCGCCTTCGAGGCAAATTCCCATCAAGTTCCCGGAGGCACGTCTCAGTTTTGAGGACATGGCGCTGACCGGTGCAAATCGGGCGGTATGCGCGGCGATCCGAAAACCGGAACGCTGGCCCTATCATGCTTTTTGCTTGATCGGCGCGCTAGGGAGCGGGATCACAACAATCTCAAAAGCTTGGGCGGACGAAAGAGGCGCGCGCTATTTCAGTGGTAGCGAATTCTCAAACCTTGGGATCAGCGAAATAGAAGCCATCACCGCAACCGATCTTGCCATAGACGATGTGGAAACGCTCAGTAACGCGGAAACCCTGCTACTTTCTTTGAGCGGTATAAAACGTCATGACACGCGGATTTTGCTCGCGGCCCATACCGTACCAGGCCAATGGCGCATTCAGTCGCCTGACCTCCGCTCTCGTCTTCAAGGCGCACCATTGGCGGAGCTTCCCGCGCCGGATGAAGAGCTGATGCGAGCGCGCCTTAAACGGGCTTTTGCGCGCTGTTATTTGGACCTTCCAAAAACAGTTGAAGATTATCTTGTCACGCGGATAGGCCTGGATTACTCGCTAATCGAACAATCGGCCGAAGTATTAGCGGGCGCAAGCGGGGACCGTCCTTTAACGATCCCACTCGCCCGCGAAATACTCGGAGAAGACTGAACCGCATTTGAGAAGAAAGATTCGATCAAATGAGCTCTGCGTCCAAAGCACCAACTGCCGCCTCTGATCGATATATAAACCGAGAGCTGTCTTGGTTGAAATTCAACGAGCGAGTTCTTGAAGAGGCAGAGAATGAGCACCATCCGCTGCTCGAGCGACTTCGGTTTCTTTCGATCTCAGCCAACAATCTCGATGAATTTTATATGGTCCGATATGCAGGCCTAAGGGAACAGGTTCGGGCAGGTATTCAAAAACTCAGCATCGAAGGGCGAACTCCAGCAGAGCAGGTTCGCGACATCGAGTCTTCAATCAAAAACCTGATCAAAGGCCAGCAGGCGTGTTGGGCGGACTTACGCTCGGAGCTAAAAGAAGAACAGATCGAAGTCCTATCCGTCTCAGATCTAAAGCGTCCTGACATGACGTGGCTTAAGGAGAAGTTTGAAAGTCAAATCTTTCCCATCCTTACGCCGCAGGCCGTCGATCCGGCGCATCCCTTTCCATTCATCCCAAATCTCGG
>JBCBGJ010000451.1:0-2396 GCA_038526925.1 Pseudomonadota bacterium | reverse complement strand
TCGATCCCGGAAATTCGACCGGGTGAGGTCATCATCAAAGTGGCCGCTGCGGGGATCAACTACCCGGACATATTGCAACGCCAAGGCCGCTACGCGGTGCCGCCCGGTGCCAGTGATCTGCCAGGCTTGGAAGTTGCAGGAACGATTGCCGCGATCGGCGAAGGGGCAAGCAAATGGCAGGTCGGTGATAAGGTTTGCGCTCTTGTCCCGGGTGGCGGCTATGCCACCTACTGCCGCGCACCTGCAGTGCAGTGCTTGCCAGTGCCCAATGGACTGTCCATGGCCGAAGCTGCCACCTTGCCAGAGGTCTATTTCACTATCTGGTTCAACCTCGCGATGCAGGGTGATCTCAGAACTGTAAAGCGCATCCTGATTCATGGCGGCAGCGGTGGGATCGGCAGCGCCGCGATCCAACTGGCCAAGGCCCTTGACCTGACGGTGTTCACAACCGCCTCTGGGAAGAGGTCCACCGCCTTTTGTTCTGAGCTCGGCGCAGATGTGGTGATTGACTATAAAACACAGGACTTCGTCGACATCATCACAAAGGCAACCGATGGCGAAGGCGTTGATCTGGTGTTGGATATGGTGGGGGGCGATTACATCCAACGCAACATTGCCTGTCTCGGTCAAAAGGGCCGACTGGTGAACCTCTATTATTTGCAGGGCAGCACGGTCGAGGTCGACATGATGCCGGTTCTGGTGAAAAACCTAGTTCTGACAGGGTCGCTTCTTAGGCCACAACCCCTGGACGTAAAGGCCCGGATCGGGGAAGAACTCATTGCGAATGTCTGGCCCCTGGTTGAATCCGGTCGAATCCGCGCAGTCGTCGACACTGTGTTCGATCTAGAGGACGCAGCCGCCGCTCATACCAAAATGGAAGCCGGAGGCCTCTCCGGCAAGCTCGCCATGTTAACGCAATATGGTCGCGATCTCCGGGATGGTTCGTGACAAGGCGTGAATTGCGCCGACCAACTCCCGATAGGGGAATTTCAATGAAGGACCTCGAAGGGCTGGCCGAGTTCTGTGCGGTCGTAGAGAACGGCGGCTTCACGCGGGCAGGCGAGGCGATCGGGATGTCGGCGGCATTCATCTCTCGGCGCGTCGCCAGCTTGGAGGCGCGAATTGGCGCGCGGCTTCTTCACCGGACAACACGTCAAGTAAACCTCACGGACATCGGTGCGCAGTATTATGAACGTGCCAAGTCCATACTAGAAGACATCGAAGCACTTTCCGCTGACATGTCAGAACAACAGGAACTGGTAAAAGGGACAATCCGCGTAACCGCAGGCGGCGCATTCGGCGAAACTTGGGTCAAAGACGTTATCGTCGATTTCGCGGCACACTATCCGGACATCGAGATAGAGCTTCTGATGACTGACCGCCAAGTGGACCTCGTCGCAGAGCGCTTTGACCTCGCGATACGCCATGGGACTCCCAGCGATCCCGACTTAATCATGCGCCGAATTTCAACGCGCCGAATGATTGTTTGTGGCGCCCCTGAATACTTTGCCGAAAAGAGCATTCCCCAAGTTCCAGAAGACCTTCTTCACCTCGATGGCCTAAGATCAAAAGGGTTGAAGTGGCTGTTCTCGACCAATGGCAACGATCCATATGAAATTCGCCCGCCCGCCAGGCTCTGGTCCAATAGCGGATATGTCCTTGCACGCGCTGCGGAACAAGGGCTTGGCGTAGCCCGACTGGCAGATGCCTATGTAGAAAGCGCCCTCGAAACAGGCCGTCTTGTCAGAGTTCTTGAAGACTATGAAGTCCCGACACAGGACATTGTGTTGTGCTATCCATCCAAAGACTATCTCCCATTTCGCGTCCGAAAACTGATCGAGTTTCTAGCAGCGCGAAACCATGTTCCCGGGCCTGAATAACTGTCACCAACTACGATTGTTGCCAGATAACAAAGGTGCGTTCTGTCCATAGGGCTAATTCGGTCAGTGCATTCTGATAAATTCAACAAGCGGAGCGCTGCGACACCGCGGCGCGATCCTCAATTCTAATGCTTCAGAGGTTCCCATGAACTCAAAGACTCAGCCCGTCTACGCAATCGTCCAACTAAAAATTCATGATAAAGACGCATATTTCAACGATTACGCCGCGCATCTGGCGCCAATCGGGCAACGGCACGGCGTGGAACGTATTGCCGTTTCACAAGAGCCAGAAGTGATCGAAGGCACATATGGCAAGGACAACACGATCATTTTGAAATTTCCATCTCGCGCAGAGTTTGATGCCTGGTATTTTGACCCTGAATACCAGCCGCTCAAAGACATCCGGTTTGGCGCAATTGATCTAAGTCAGTCGACGATCATCCTCGTCCCTGAGTTTGAGGCCTAAACCAGAGCAAACGCAAATTCATCGTGCGCCAGCCCCTTGGCTCTCAAGAG
>JBCBGJ010000450.1:0-2400 GCA_038526925.1 Pseudomonadota bacterium | reverse complement strand
CAACCAGGACCAAAAATCCCGAATGTCATCTAACTCAATAGCAGCAATTGACGTACTAGAGCTCTCGCGAGGTTTATCACCAAGCACTGTTTTCCCGTCACCCGTAAATTTCGGCGCTATGACGGAAAAACAGTGCTTGGTGATAAACCTCGCGAGAGCTCTAGTACGTCAATTGCTGCCTTTGATAATGGAATTCGATGGATCTCACCATTTTTGGTTCGTTCAGATGGTATCGTCCAAATTGCACCATCCATGTCGATCTCCTCCCACCGAGCCCCGCGAGCTTCTCCGGACCTTGTGGCGGTCAGCAGCAAAAACCGCATGCATAGAGCAGATACTGCTTGAGTCTTTTGCAACCAGGACCAAAAATCCCGAATGTCATCTAACTCAATAGCAGCGTGATGCGTTTCTTGTCGTTTTATTTTGGGAAGCGACGATTGCAGGTTTCCGCGCCAGATCGCGGGATTGCTTCCATCTACATAACCCTCAGCCTTCGCAGCGTCGAAAATGAGTTCCAAGCGACCGAGCACCCGCTTCGCTGTCGTCGGTATCTCGTACCATATGGGCTTCAAACAGCCGAGAATATCTGACGAGGTTACTTCATTTATGGGCGTGTCCCAGATACTTTTGGTGTGGCGTTTGAGCGACCCGCGCCATTGCCGTTCATGGTCAGGGTGTTTCCAACCTCGCGCTCGGTCACGAATATATGCTTCTGCAAAATCTCCAAACAGAACAGACTTGCTCTCCGCGCGATCAGCTTTGGCAATCCTCTCCCATTCAACTCGAGGATCACGTTTTGGCGTTGCAGCAAGCCAAGTACGAGCCTGCTCGGCTTTGTCGCGCGCCATCGCGAGAGAAACAGTAGGCCACGCGCCTAGACCAACCTCCGGTCGTTTGTCATTCCACCGATAGGTGAAGACCCAAGCCTTTGATCCCCCCTTTCTAACCCTGAGCGACAAACCTCCTCCGTCTTGTAGCCGCGTAGGCCCGGTCGCATTTCTGATTTGCAAGTTTTTTAGCCGATTAATGACCACCATTCGTAACCCCTGTTTTCGTCCCGCCACTGGTCCCGCCATGCGGCGGGAATATGATCGATCTTGGATCAACCAGATTGAACAAGGAGTACGCTATACCCCAGCATTTACAAGGGTTTTTGGAACAAATTGGGGCGGGGTAGAATGGTAGTTCGGGGGAGACTTGAACTCCCGACCTCACGATTATGAGTCAAAGGGCGACAAATCATCAAAGAGAAATAAGAAGTAAAAACAGCATGCTCCGTTGTTTTTTGCGATCTTAGGGTGTCACGCAAAGTTGTGGATAACCACAGTTTGCGTGACACTTGCGTTACAGTTCTCATACGCACGACTTTTCATCGTGCGGCCGATCTCGGCGAAGTGAAAGTGCTTGTTAGACCCTAAAGCGTGAGGCTACGTCGGTGATCCATAATTCCTAATTGTGGGGCGTGTTTTCTTCTTTACAGGCGGAGTTCTGCCGTGCCGAAAGATATCAACAAATCTCCTTCATCCGCTTAGCCTGGCCGACACGCAGACCGCCATACTCTTTGCGCCATCGGTAGAATGTCTGCTCGGTCACACAAATCGCACGCACAGCTTGTGCAATCGTTTCACCCTGGCTGAAGCGGACCTCCACCTCGCGCAACTTTGCAATGATCTCTTCAGGTTTGGCTCTCTTGCCCATAGTTCAACTCCAGTTCAGCGCCGATCCTCTCTCAAACTATGGGTCAGTTTTTCTGAGGCAGACCAGTGCGAAGAAGTGCTGGGCGATAGGCGAGCATCAAGGCGATGCTGACAGCCGACGCCGCGATGAACATTGGCCAGATTAAGATCGCGAAGTTCAAGCCATCTCTCAACCAAGTCAATCCGAGCGAAGACACGACGAGACCCCATCCCAAAGGACGGGCATAGGATCCGATTTTGCCGCCTAGGCCAACGGTTCGCCAATTCCGGGGTTGGCTGAGCGAAAGTAGCGCCATGCCAATCCAACAAACGAGAGCCGCTGAGGCGAGAAGACTGACGGACAGGACCATTATTCGGCCGCGACGGTGGACGGATTTTGCCGGGCGGCGGTTAAGCCGAATTCAGGATCGCGGGCTTGAACACGCCCTAAATGCAAGGCGCTCTTTGCGGCGATGAGAAAGCTCGCGAACAGGGTGAGGTCGACCCCCGCAACCGCCCAGTCTCCGACCGAAAGCGTGACAAACAGATTATCGCCGGTTGTTGCCCAGTTCAATGCCATTGCGAGCAGCGATGCTCCGGCAATCACCCAGGCTTGATCTTTCCAAGCGCGCTTGTTCCGCAGGCCAGCGTGAATAAAGCTGATAATCCAGACGGCGTAGAAGACCGCGACTTCAAGCAGTGAGCGGTCGAGGCCGAGTGCAGC
>JBCBGJ010000449.1:0-2406 GCA_038526925.1 Pseudomonadota bacterium | reverse complement strand
CCGGACGGCTATGAGAAGTCGTCTGTGTTTTATCATTTAGAGCGGCTGGAGACGGAGATGCCTGAGCTTCTCCTCATTCACGGCATGGCGGATGATAATGTGACGTTTGATAATACCACGCGCTTGATGGCGGAGCTGCAGCAGCGCGGGATCGTATTCGACCTGATGACCTATCCGGGGCAGCGGCATGGCATCCGGGGTGAAGCCTTGCGGATGCACTTGATGCGGACGCGGATGGCATTCTTGCACCGGCATTTGAAAGACTAAGCGTGTGATCAAACCCTGGACCGTTCTTAGCACCAGAGAAGTGATCAGTGATCGCTTCATCACGCATACCATCGACACATGCGAGCGCTCAGATGGTACGCTTATTCCGACCTATCACGTGCTCGACCTACCGATCTGGACGGTCACGGTACCGCTGACTCCGGACGGCAATGTCGTTCTCGTGCGTGAGTATCGCCATCCCGGAAAAGTTGTCATGACAGGCCTGCCCGGAGGCGGCGGTGAACCTGGCGAAACCGACCCAAAGATCATCGCCGAACGCGAGCTGACTGAGGAAACGGGCTTCGTTCCCAAATCATTCCATGCGCTCGGCACGTGTTATCCAAACCCCGCCATCCAGACCAATCAGCTGCATATCTTCCTCGCGCTCGGCTGCGAGAAACGAACAGGTCAAACCCTTGATCCCGCGGAAGAGATCGAGATTGTTCAAATGCCGCTCTCAGACTTCGAGGCCTATGAAGACTTCGACATTCAACACTGCCACCACGCCGCGGCGCTATTTTACCTGTCGCGCTTTTTCGCGAAGCATCCCGATTTAAGGCCCGTTTGAAGATGCGGTGGGCTGATAAAATAAATGGAAGCGTCGGAACCCTCTTATCGCATGCCTTATTCGGTCTCGGAGCGTTTGCTTTCGTGTATGGGTTTGTCGTTGACGTCTGGATCATAAAGATTGTGCTTATCGGCTCTGGCGCGATCATGATCGCTCTAGGCTCAGGCCTGTTGGAAGCTTTCTTCCCAAATCTCTTCAAAACCAGCGGTGAGTTGGATGAAGAATTCAATTCAAAGCGAAGATTCGGGAAGAAAAGACCCAAGAATAAACCACGGGATTAAATCTCACCCTTCGACTCCGCTGAACATGAGGTCTAAGGTGAAATCAAAAGATCAAGTTCCGGAGGACATAAGATGCAAGCCGACCTAACCAATCGACCGCCACACTATGGCGACTTTCAGAATGAAATTTACTTTGGCGGCCTACAGGGCGTGATCCCGAAATACCCGGTCGATTTCAAAACGCTAGTTCAGCGGGCTACCGAAAGCATGCCTCCACACGTGCTGAGCTATGTGCAAGGCGGTTGCGGGGATGAGTTAACTCAAGACCGCAACGCCACAGCATTCGCCCATTGGGGCATGGTCCCGCGCATGATGGTCGATAGCCGCGTGCGCGATCTGTCGATTGAGTTATTCGGCGATCAACTTCCCAGTCCGGCTTTCATGGCCCCAATTGGCGTGAACGGTATCGTCACGCAGGACGAGCATGGCGACATCGCTGCGGCCAAGGCATCTGCGATTACGGGTGTGCCGTTTATGGCGTCTACGCTCGCCAACGACCCGCTCGAAGAGGTGATCAGGCATTGCGGAGACACACCCGCCTATTTCCAACTCTACACTCCACGTCATAAAGAACTCGCTGAAAGCCTGATCTCGCGCGCTGAAAATGCGGGCTACAAGGCGCTCGTCGTAACGCTCGACACATGGGTCACAGGCTGGCGCCCGCGCGATCTGGCAACGTCAAACTTTCCACAATTGCGCGGACATGTCCTGCAAAATTATTTCACAGATCCAGTCTTTCGCAGCCTGCTTGAGAAGCCCCCGGAAGATGATCTCCCCACCGCGATCCGCACCTGGGCACCGATCTTCGCGGAAACGATGACATGGGAGCATCTCTCATGGCTGCGTGATAGCACCAAAATGCCGATCGTTCTGAAAGGCATCTGTCATGAGGAGGATGCCCGGCGCGCGCACGATATGGGCGTGGATGCAATCTACTGCTCCAATCATGGTGGGCGACAGGCGAATGGCGGCATTGGCGCGATTGATATGCTGCCCGGCGTTGTGAAAGGCGCTGGTGATACGCCGGTCCTGTTCGATTCCGGCATCCGTAGCGGCAGCGACATGATCAAGGCCATTGCGCTCGGCGCAACCGCGGTCGGCGTCGGCAGGCCTTATGCCTACGGCCTCGCGCTTGGAGGTGCGGAGGGAGCAGCTCATGTTCTGAAGTGCATGCTTGCTGAAGCAGACCTGATGATGGCTGTGAATGGCTATCCAACGCTACAGCACGTGCGCGCCGAAGGTGCACAAAGAGTGGAGATTTAAATGACTGCGATCCAACCAACGCCAGAC
>JBCBGJ010000448.1:0-2418 GCA_038526925.1 Pseudomonadota bacterium | reverse complement strand
AAAGTTTCGCAATCCTCACAAGCCATTGGACCAGCTAAAAACCGCTCCAGTGCCATTTCCACGATCCAGCTTATGTCGAGGAATCGACATTGGCCCGCAAGAAATGCAGCTACGGCAGCTTCATTAGCGCAATTTAATACAGTCGGCGCACCATTTCCTGCTCTCAGAGCTGAGCGACAAAGGCCAATTGAAGGAAAACTATCACTGTCTGGAGCCTCGAAATCGAGCTGCGAGAGCGCGATCAAGTCTAATGGTTCCACAGGCGTCTTCTGACGGCGTTCTGGCCATGAGAGGGCATGAGATATTGGCGTTCGCATATCCGGAACACCCATTTGGGCCAGCACGGAGCCATCTCTGTATGCGATTGCCGAGTGAATGATGGATTGCGGATGTATCACCACATCGATCATATTTTCACGGACATCAAACAAGTAAGAGGCCTCGATCAATTCGAGCCCCTTGTTGAACAAGGTTGCGCTATCGATCGAAATCTTGCGGCCCATATTCCACTTTGGATGCGCGAGAGCGCGATCTGGCGTCACGTTCTCAAGCGCTTTCCGGGAAAATGACCGAAACGGGCCGCCCGAACCCGTCAGGATCAGCCGCGCAACATCCTCACGCCGCTCCATAACCTGAAACATGGCATTGTGCTCAGAATCGGTCGGGACAATCGCGACCTGCTTCGATGCCGCCAATCGGTTCAATACGGGACCTGCACAAACCATACTTTCTTTGTTTGCGAGCGCGACGGAGTTTCCAGCTTCAATCGCTGCGAATGTCGACGGCAATCCATCAATGCCAACAATAGCAGCAAGCACGCGATCAACGGGGCGGGTCGCCGCCTCATTTACCGCTTCGCCCCCAGCTGCAGCCGTAATTCCAAGACCTGCCAAACCCTCGCGGAGATCGTCCAGTGCATGCTCGTCCGCGATTACGACATGTTTCGGGCGAAACCGCCGCGCTTGCTCAATGAGCAGGTCAACATTTTTTCCGGCGCAGAGCGTATCAATCGCAAACACAGGCTCATCGGTTGCAGCGTTCGCATGTTCAATAACGGAGAGCGCAGACGTCCCAATGGATCCCGTCGAGCCGAGAATGGAAATTATACGCGACCCGTTCATAAGCTCAGGCCTAATACGTCTAGCAACGGCGTAGCAAACGAAAATACCACGGTGGCGGCAACACAAACGAAACCGAGGCCATCCACACGGTCGAGCAATCCGCCATGCCCGGGAACAAGTGAGCTGGAGTCTTTCACCCCGTGTCGTCGCTTCGTTGAGCTTTCAAACAAGTCACCAAATTGCGCGAGGATAGATATGAGCGCCCCCATGGCGAACCAGGCGAAAAAGTTTCCGCCGGTTAAATACGCCGCGAGCAAACCACAGAGCGCGCTGAAACTCGCGCCCCCAATAGCACCACTCCAAGTTTTGGATGGCGAGTCTGGGTGCAACAAAGGACCGCCAATGCTTCGTCCGGTGAAATAGGCAGCAGAATCTGACCCCCACACAATTCCCATAAAAATCAACGCTGCCGAGGCGCCATCCCATGGTCCGTCTCGAAGAAAATACAGCGCCAGCGGCATTCCGGTGATGTAGAGATACCCAAACGCCTCGGATCCGCGTTTTTCACGAAGCGGGTGGGTAAACGTCGCCAGAATTGCACAAAGCACAAATGCCCAAAGCGCCCAAACCGGCATACCCATGACCAGTGGGACGAAAGGAAGAATAGCTAGCGTGACAAAACTCTTCATCGATGGCGATGCGGTCATGCGAACCCACTCATACGCCATCAAAGATGCGAAAACGCCGCAAGCTAAGGCGAGCCATGCACCCCCTTTCCAAACGACGAATAGAGCAAAGGGAATAAGAACTGCGGCTGAGAGTAACCGCAAGCCAAGATCGCCAGGCTGACCATCATGTTGTTTTGAGCGCACCACGTTATGCGGTCCCAGACGCCAAACCACCAAATCGGCGCTCGCGCTTACGGTAGATTTCAATGGCTTCGAGCAAGTGACGCTTTCCAAAATCTGGCCAAAGCACATCCATGAAGACAAGCTCTGCATAAGCCGCCTGCCAAATCAAAAAATTGCTGAGCCGATATTCGCCGCTCGTGCGGATCAAAATATCAGGGTCGGGTAGGTCTTTCGTATCCAAAAACTGTGCGAAAGCGGCTTCGTCGACATCAGAGGTCGAAATTCGACCCTGCTCAATTGCACCTGCCATGGCCTTTGCGGCTCTGAGCACTTCTTCTCGCCCGCCATAATTAAAAGCGATGCAGAGATTGAACGCGTCATTGTCTGCTGTGCGTTCTTCGGCGCGATTGACCAGCTCCAAAATATCATCTGGCAGACCTTGCCGCGTCCCGAGTATACGGATCTTGACCCCCTCTTGCGCCAGGCGATTGAGATCTCGCTTCACA
>JBCBGJ010000447.1:0-2423 GCA_038526925.1 Pseudomonadota bacterium | reverse complement strand
AACCCTTTTTCACCGAGCGGCTGAACGTAAATGAGAACGCTAAGGATAGGATGAGCGGCACCCAAATGGGTAACTCTCCGAGGCCCGGAGTGTTCAGCGCTTCGGCAAGATGATCATCAACACACCACCATAGCAAGAACAGCCACATTTCAGTTTTTCCTTTCAGTTTCTTATTGATAAACAATAATAACTGTGTGTGTTAACTTCAAGAGATCGACCCGATTTTACGTCGATTTCGGTCACGCCCTGAGCTTGGCTTGTAATTCCGGGTCGTTTTGACCTCTGATTGCGGCATTTCACCCTTTGAATTTACCTCATTCGGCTCTACATGCGCCCCATGTTGAAATTGGAAAATCTCACCGCCACAGTCGGCGAAGAACACGAGGCAAAAACCATCCTCAATGGTTTGTCTTTAGACGTGCCAGCAGGCGAGGTTCACGCGATTATGGGACCGAACGGCGCTGGGAAGTCCACGCTATCATACGTCCTGACCGGCCGCGATGGCTACGAGGTCACTGACGGTAGCGCCTCTCTCGAAGGCGTTGACTTGCTCGATATGGATCCTGAGGAGCGCGCCGCGAAAGGCTTGTTTCTTTCGTTTCAGTACCCGGTTGAGGTGCCTGGCGTCCCGGTTATGACATTCGTTCGCACCGCGATGAACGCCCAGCGCAAGCTCCGGGGTGAGCCTGAAATCTCTGCGCCTGACTTCATCAAAAAATCTCGCGAGTTGGGTGCAAAACTCAATCTGACATCTGACATGCTCAAGCGCCCCCTCAATGTTGGGTTTTCTGGTGGAGAGAAAAAGCGTTTGGAGATTTTCCAAATGATGATGCTCGAGCCGCGGTTTGCGATTCTGGACGAAACAGATTCAGGTCTAGATATCGATGCTTTGCGGACGGTTGCAGATGGTGTGAACGCGCTTAGGAGCCCAGAGCGCGGTATGCTTGTGATCACGCACTATCAGCGCCTTCTCGATCATATTAAGCCCGATAAGGTGCACGTGCTTGCGAATGGTAAGATTATCAAAACGGGCGGGCCGGAGCTAGCGCTGCGTCTTGAAGACGAAGGCTATGATGGCGTGCTTGGAGAGGCCGCTTAAGTGACCGTCTCGATCGATGCCCTGAAAGACAAGTTTCGCAATCCAGGTTCAGCAGAGCTAGAGTTGATTGCGCGTTATGCGATGTTGCCCGAGAGCGGGCAACGTGAACGCGCTTTTGAGGCATTTGCAGAGACCGGCTTACCGCATCGGCGGATGGAAGCGTGGAAGTGGACCGACTTCAAAGCGGCCCTAAAACAGGTTGAAGCCTCGAAACATGCCGCAGACGCAGCCTCGCTTTTGGGCGCCGGGGAAGCCGTGATTGAGTTCACACCCGATGGCGTCTCATTGCCAAAAACTCTCCCTGCCGGGATCAAACTCCATGAGCGAAACGACGCCCAGGCTTTGGGCGGTGCTGAGCAGGTCCCACTCGGGGCGATGACGGCGGCGCTCTCTGGCCGCGTCGGCGGATTGGACACCCTGATCATCGAGGTCAATGAGCCTACGACGGAGCCGCTTCACATTGTGACGCGCGGTGATCGCGGCGAAACGAATTTCGCCCGCGTTGCTGTCATCGTCAGACCAGGTGCGAGCCTGGATCTGGTTGAGAGCCATCTTGGCGGCGCAGGGTTCTCTTCATTCCTGATTGAGATCGGTATGCAAGAGGCGGGCTCCGTTCGCCGAACGGTTTTGCAACGCGGCAAAGCTGATGAAGCGCAAGCCGTTACGGCGGTCATAACGCTGGGGGACAAGTCTCAGTACACGCAGACAGCCCTTGCATTCGGCGCAAAGGTTTCACGTCTTGAAACGCGCTTAAATCACCAAGGTAGCGGTTCGCACGCGACCCTCAACGGCGCTTATCTTTGCGCAGACGGCTATCACGCCGATTTCACAAGCCATGTCCGCCATGGCGCGCCGTCGTCCGTGACGCGGCAAGTGACCAAAGGCGCAGTCTTGGACGGCGGGACGGGTGTCTTCCAGGGCAAGTTTCTTGTTCCCCGCTCGGTAGGACAACACACCGATGCTGACATGCAACATCAAGCGCTCCTGCTAGAGGACGGCGCAGAGGTGTTCGCAAAGCCTGAGCTCGAAATCTATGCGGATGATGTCGAATGCGCGCACGGTAACACATCCGGTGCGCTCGATCCGAACCAACTCTTCTATCTGCGCCAACGCGGTATCCCAGAGGCGCGGGCGCGGGCCTTGCTGACGGAGGCGTTTGTCGTTGAAGCCTTGGAAGAGGCGACCGAGAGCGTACAAGATGCAATGCTTGACGCGGCTCGACGTTTTCTTGCGGATACAGTGCGATGAGCCGGTCGTTTGATGTCGACGCGATCCGCGCAGAATTTCCAATTCTGTCGCGCGAAGTGAATGGCAAACCGCTTGT
>JBCBGJ010000446.1:0-2426 GCA_038526925.1 Pseudomonadota bacterium | reverse complement strand
TCTTCTTCCACGAAGACGCCTTTGCTGACACGGACGCGGTCCTGGAAGATCTCCGCCGCGCCGCCGACGGTCTTTTCGAGCTAAAGCCCGTCATGGTCCCGCGCAGCGAAGTGCCTTTGGAAGACGCGATCAAGTCCTACCTGTTTAACTCACAGCTGCTCGCATGGCCGGGCGAAGATCGATTGGTGCTTCTGGCGCCGACGGAAACACAGGAAAACCCGAAGACGCGTGCTTACTGCGAGGCTTTGGTTGCTGGGAATGGTCCGATCGGCCGGGTCCAATTCGCAGACGTTCGCCAATCTATGCGTAATGGCGGCGGCCCAGCCTGTTTGCGCCTGCGAGTCGTTATGACGGCAGAGGAACGCGCAGCCTGTCATCAGGGCGTTCTGCTCGATGAGGCGAAGATAGATGATCTGCAAGCCATTGTACGGGCTTCATACCGAGACCAGCTTTCGGTCGCAGATCTCTCAGATCCAAATTTTGCCGAAGAGTGCCTTACCGCGCGCGAGCGATTGCTTCACGCACTAGACCTGGGCGGGCTGGTGTAATTATGGCGCGATTTAAGTTCACCATAGCCGCCACTGAAGGCGCTGCACGGACGGGAACGCTGTCGACCACGCGGGGCGATATTCGCACGCCTGCCTTCATGCCGGTTGGCACGGCTGGTACCGTCAAAGCGCTCTATACAGATCAGGTCAAACAAGCCGGCGCCGATATCATCCTCGGCAACACGTATCACCTCATGCTGCGGCCCGGCGCAGAACGTGTGAAACGTCTCGGCGGATTGCATGCATTTAGCAAATGGTCGGGTCCAATGCTGACCGATAGTGGCGGCTTCCAAGTCTGGTCGCTGTCACAACTCCGCAAAATGGATGCGGACGGCGTGACATTTCGCAGCCATATAGACGGCTCAGAACACAGGCTGACGCCCGCGCGCAGTATTGAGATACAAGCCGATCTTCTCGGCGCCGATATCTCGATGCAACTCGATGAATGCACCGATTATCCATGTAGCCATGAAGAAGCCGAGCGGTCTATGAAGCTCTCGCTGGATTGGGGCGCACGGTCTTCGGAAGCCTTTGGCGACCGCGACGGGCAAACTCTGTTCGGGATTGTGCAGGGCTCGAACTATCCAGATCTTAGAGAAGCGTCCGCTAAGGCCGTGGGGAGCCAAGGCTTTGGCGGCATCGCACTTGGCGGCCTCGCGGTCGGTGAAGGCCATGATCAAATGTGCCGCACGATCGATATGACGATGCCGCACGTGCCGACAGACTATCCGCGCTACGTCATGGGCGTTGGCAAACCGATCGACCTGGTCGAAGCGGTCGCGCGCGGCGTGGATATGTTTGACTGCGTCTTGCCAACCCGCGCCGGGCGACATGGCCAAGCCTGGACCTGGGATGGGCCGATCAATCTCAAGAACGCCAAATTCGCAGAAGACTTATCACCGCTCGACGAGGCCGTGCCGTGCCCAGCAAGCCAAGACTATTCAAAGGCTTATTTGCACCATTTGATCCGCTCCGGAGAGTACTTGGGCTCCATGGTGCTCAGTTGGCATAATACGGCCTTCTTCCAGGCTCTAATGCAACGTATACGTGACGCGATCGCCGCCGGTGAGTTCGAGGCCTTACGCAAAGAGCTCTCAGCGCGCTGGGAGTCGACAAAATCGAAACCGAAAACGGATACGCCGTCTTAGCGGAACACGACTTTCGGCTCTGTTTCGGGAATTGGTAGCGGCGACGCAGGATAGTCGCAGGCTTTCATCAGACCTATTCCTTTTAAGAAAGTGCGGCGGTGAGAACCGCGCTCATAGGCCTTGCGAACCTTGGTTGCATGGCTGTTGGCGCCAGTCACTGCACGAACGATCCCGCGATACGGAATGATCCCAGACGCTGTGGACGCAACCGTGTCGAGAAAAGCCGTGGAAGCGCCATCGGCGGCGCGATCACTCATACCTTTCTTATCTGGCGGTGGAATATCCCAATCGCGTCCCAAGAGCTCATTCAGGCGCGTGACTTCGACGGCGATCTGATCGCAGCTGATCTCAGGGTCGACATTGTACGGGTTTCGAATGGCTTTGAACTCTTCCGGCGCGTTTTCGCGGATCAAATTTACGTCTTTGAGAGGGGAGGCGGCAGCGTCGCCAAAGCCATCCTGGGATTGTTGAATGGCGCGTTCAGTGGCGCTGGTTTCGTCTTCCGGTGCGGCCTGCACATTTGCAGTGTTGGAGGTCGCGCACGCGGCGCAAATGGCGAGGACGGAGAGGGGGGATAATATACGAAGCATAGCCTCACTCTGGAACCATGTGCAGAGAATGACAAGTTTCTGCAACCGGTCCTTATTTCAGCAGCAAAAAACGTTGACCCGGAACAGGCACTCAACTACATGGGCCGTTCGGATGCGCCCATAGCTCAGTTGGTAGAGCA
>JBCBGJ010000445.1:0-2437 GCA_038526925.1 Pseudomonadota bacterium | reverse complement strand
GTTTGGGCATAATTATTCGGCTCAATTCCTGGCCATCGTATTTGCCGTCGGCGCGATTTCCCCTGCCTCTGGCTACAAAGTCTTGATGGATACCGTCACCACGTCATGGGCACATGGGCGCGAGACTTACCCGATGATGCTGATCCCTTGGGAAGAGGTTTGGCACAAATCGGCAGAGGACATTCGGGCGCAATACAGCATTCACCCCTATGATCGCCCCTATCGCGCGGATCTCATCGAGCGCACGGCCCCGATCGCGAACTTTATCCGGAAAATCAACAGTCTGTTTTCTGTGTTCCGCCGCAGGCCGAGTGCTGAAGCCACATAAAAGTTGACGCCTGCGTCATTTTTTGAGACACTGCGGTATGATAACCGCGATCAAAATCATATTTTACCTCGGCCCATTGATCTTCGGATTTGGATTCCTGGCCCCACTTACTGCACAAATTATTTCCACCGCGGGTTGGACGCTGCCCTTTGGACTGACGCCCCTCATCGCTGGATTGATGATCGGAGGCGGACTTGGCTTGATCGCGCAAATACGGGGGACCTGGATATGAGCCCGACAATCGACCTTTCCCAACTGACGGAAGCGGAATTGATTCGTATGGAGCGAGAGATCGCCGCTCGTCACATCGATAAGTTCCCATATTTTTCGGTCATCTGGGCGTTCACCAACACAGCGATATGGCTCAGTCTGTGGCCCCTCGTGTTCATGGGTGTGATCCCGCTCTGGCTTGGCTTCATCATCGCCTGTTTCAATATCACTCTGTCCTATTTGCCGAGCCATGAAGCCCAGCACGATATTATCGCCAAACCTGGCAGCAAACTCCGCTGGCTGAATCAGCTCGTTGGGCACATCTCGATCATTCCCCTCGTGCTGCCCTATCGCGTCGCCAAGTATACCCATATGGAGCACCACAAGCATGCGAATGATCCGGAGAAAGATCCGGACTACGCCACGCATGCCGATGGACCGCTGAGCGCAATTTGGAAGAGCATATACTATCGCCAGCCTCGCGCTGATGGCGGTTTAAACGCCTATGGAAGCGCGCTTGAGCGTATCGGACGGCCAGACATCGTTCTCGATGGCGTTATCTATCAGCTTATCCATTTCGGAATTCTGTTTGGACTGGCTTGGTCAGGTTTCGCGATCGAGGCTGCTTTGCTTTGGTGGCTGCCGCGCCATATCGGCCTGACCTATATTCAATATTATCTGAGCTGGGCTCCGCATCATCCGGGGAATGAATCAGGGCGATACCGCGACACGCGCAGCTTCCGCTCGATCCTTGGCAATATTGGATCCCTGGGGATGCAGTACCATATCGTGCACCATCTTCACCCAAGGATCCCGCTTTACCGGACACCGCAGGCCTACTGGGAAATGAAACCTATTCTGGAAGCCCGCGGATGTAACGTGCACGAGCTTTAGCCGTCGTACTCGCCCGCCAGAGTTTCTGCGATAATCTGCCAGACTTCAGAATTGGCGCCGAGGGCGAAATGCGTACTGCGGACCTCAATGTTACGCGCCTGATCGTTGTAGATATCTCTCGCAGCCTGCCAGCCAACCACGCCATCTGACTTGCTGTAGATGACCGTCAAAGGCTGATTCAAACCAACTGAGTTGCGTTCATGCACCTCAAGCTCAAAAGCATCCATATCGAGCCCTTCTTTCAAGGCATAAAAGCCGCCGACGGAAGTATATTTCGGACCACCGATCAAGGGTGTGCCCATCGTGATGACCTCACGCACACTGTCGCTGAAAAGGCGCGCGGTTTCGCGGGCGATGACCCCGCCTAGGCTCCAACCGATCAGCGTGACCGGCTGGCTGCTGCGCTCAGCCATATCCTCGATTTTCTGACCAAACTCTTCTGTCAGGCGGTCAACGTCGCCGCCATTTATCCCCATGCCCCATGTCGAAGCATCATAGCCGAGATATTTGAGATACGTTGCCAGAGGCAACATCGCCATTTCCGGCGATGTAAACCCGGGCAAGAGCACGACTTTCCGACCATCACCACGCGGCGCCGTCGCCAATGCGGGCGTTTTCAACGGGAATTTCAGGAACTCCAGCGGCGTTCCAAACTCGCGCAGACTTGAGAACAAACTCGGCTTTTCGCAATCGGTCGGCATTTCTTGGGTCATGTTTATCCTCCGCATTCCCAGTAGAGTACGCGTAAAACGAAGATCTAGATCAGTTGGCACTCGGTTTTCGTGTGCGGAACCTACCAGTTTCCGATATTTTGCATGCTCGCCCACGGCTCAACCGGTTCGAGTGGCTTGCCCTTTTGCAGCAGCTCAACAGAAATGCCATCCGGAGAACGAACGAAAGCCATGCGACCGTCACGCGGTGGACGATTAATGGTTACATCGAGTTTCTGAAAACGTTCGCAAGCGGCATAGATGTCGCCAACACGATACGCGAGATGACCAAAAT
>JBCBGJ010000444.1:0-2467 GCA_038526925.1 Pseudomonadota bacterium | reverse complement strand
CAATCAATCTGAAAATAAAAACCCGATTTATCAACGGACTCTTCCAGCCGAGGAACCTTAGAGTAAAGCCACTAGTTTTCTTGGTTACTATGCCTAGGTCATGTTGACAAATGGCGGACCCAGAGCCGGATTGACGTGATGTCGATGAAACCAAGGTAGCTTTCTGCAGTTTTGTCGTATCGAGTTGCAACCCGGCGGGCGTTCTTGAGCTTGTTGAAGCAACGCTCGACCATGTTGCGAAGTCGGTAAAGCCCGTGATCGACACCGACGCGCATCTTGCGGGTCTTGCGCATCGGAATTTGGGTCAGGATATCACGTTCATCCATGGGTTTCCGAATGCGGTCAGCATGACCTAAGCGAAACAAAAACGGAACCTTTAGAAAAAACGATATTCTCGATAGTCTTGAAACCGAACGGAAAAAGCTTCTACAGACGATAGAGGGCATATGGGAAAGAGATCACCAACGTCGCTTTGAGCTTGCCGCCCAGGCTGCGCAAGAAGCCAAAGAAAAGCGTGATCACGAACGCGAAATGAAGGTCATAGAGCACGAAATCGCCCGCGAACAGCGTCTAGCCGCAGAAGCGGCGGCCAAAGCTGCAGCCACGGCGCAAGATCAAGCCAGCCAATCACTAGACAGCTTGTTGAGAGGATTACAGGGCGATGGCAAAGGCTAAAACCGACAATGAGCGCCGGTATGAAGCCGCCAAATCGCGCCTAACCGATGCACAGAAGGCGGTCAGCGCTGCCGAGAGGATAACGACCGGCCATCCCTCAAAAATCGAAACGAAACGGCGCGCACTGGCGAACCTTGAGAACACGATCTACCACGCGGATAGTGAGCAAAACAGCCGCGCCAACCGACACTCAAAGACCAGCGCTCTAAAGGGTGACATCGCCAAGCTAGAAGGCGAACTAAGCGAGGCGAACACAGCCCTTCAAAGCGCAAGAGGGGAAGCGCAGGCTGCACGTGAGGCTAAAAGCCAAGCAGCCGCCGCGTTCAGTGTAGAGGCGGATCGAGCACGGCTTGATGCAGAAACCCAACGCACAGAACTGGCCGTACAAAGCCATGAGCTGGCTGAGCGCAAATTTGCACAGTCTGAAAAAGCCGCCGCAGATGCCGCACAAGCAGCCTTGGACAAAGCAAAGATGGACGGCCAAACCGCCAGAGAAATCGCGCAGTATGAGGCCAAGGCGAAAGCTGCAAACTTACAGTTTGAGTATCAACAGCGCCGCGAGATGCAGGAGTTTGAGGCGGCAAATCGTCAACACGAAATCGCCACGACAAACCAAGGCAACTTAGACCTGGCACGGTTACAGGGTGAGATCGCCGAACGCGCGTCTGTCCTAAGCCACGGCCAAGCGCTTGAGATCATCAAGGCCAATGAGATCGCAGACGTCGGTCGGATCATGGCCAACGGCCAAGAACACCGTTTGAATGTCACGCATGAGACAGACGAAGATATTCGCAAGGCGGTCGCCATGATGGAACTGGCCACCCAAAAGGGCGTTTCCGATACGCTAAATGCCATCAAAATCTTGATCGCAAAATCATATCTACGCCGGGCAGAAATGACCCACAGCCTAGAAATCGCCAAAGAAGCGAAGGCGGAAGAGTTGGATGGCGTCGCCGCTGATATGGCTGAGATTGCCAAGTGGGACGCGAGCCAAGGGCAGAAACCGGGCGCAGACCCCGAACGCGGCTAAAGCTCAGTTCTGATTTTGAGGAACCCGCCACGTAGGGTATAATAGCCAAACCTAAACACCCACAAAATACCCGCAGAAGACGCTGGCAGCGTATCGGTTTTAGAACAGCTTACCCGTATAGGCTGGGATCGAGACAGCAAGGTAAATGCGCTCAAGCGTATGCGCCAGAAGCTCGAAAGCGGCGAAGCTCTTAACGACGATGAGCAAGCTACGGTTGACGCCGCCCGCGAACGGATTTTGGCGACCTTCAAAGCCAGAGATCACACCGCCAATGTGCTGGACATTCCCCAACTTGAAGAGAACGTAGCGCAGATCAGGGCGCGACTATTGGCGAAATTTCAAGCACTCGCGACGGTGACCCTGGAAGGGTTTATGGCAGGCGACACAACGCCAGACGAAGCACGAGACGCACTTACAGATATAATCGAGCGGATGGAGAAAATCCGTTAGTTATCACTACACAGCAACATTAACCTCTCCCCACAAACCACGGGGGTACTTTTGCCATATCTGGCGATCAAGAAAGTCAAAGGCCGGTACTACGGCTACATACAAGAAAGCTACCGCGAGGGCGGCAGCGTCCGCACCCGCACGGTTGAATACCTGGGCGCGATTGAACCAGCCGTAGCGCAGCAATACCAAGCCACCCGTAGGCAGCTAGGAGAGGCGGATATGGCCGCGCTGGTACAATCGCGCCCAGGTATTCAACCGTGCGGGTGCGGACGCTGCCGCCCTCGCGGTAGCTTTCTTGTATGTAGCCGT
>JBCBGJ010000443.1:0-2469 GCA_038526925.1 Pseudomonadota bacterium | reverse complement strand
CTTGGAACACTTTTGCCGCCGTCAGCGGGCTAACGTTGAACTCGTCTGCAACGCCGCGCACGGATATTATTATTCGCCGCGTGTTAGACGGGGTCTATCCGGAAGGCGAATTGCTCCCCTCCGTGCGCGGCGTTGCAGACGAGTTCAACGTTAGCCCGCTGACGGCGGCAAAAGTGTTCCAAGAGCTCGACAAAGAGGGTTTGACGATCAAACGACGAGGGATTGGCGCAGAAGTCTCGCCCAATTCGCGCGCCCGCCTGCTTGAGAGCGAACGCGCAAAATTCTTAAATGAAGAGTGGCCGAGAATTCAGGAACGTATTCGTCGTTTGGAACTTGATCCCGCGAAACTACTGTCTGAGTGATTCCTGCACCTTCGACCGTTTGATTCTCGGAACACTCCCATTATCAGATCGCTTTACCGTTAATTTTAGTGTCAGAGAGAAAACGGGCCTCAATGCCCTGCTCTAAAGATATTTCGTGATGGCGGAGACGACGAGGTCTGGTCTTTGGTGGAGCAGGTTTGTACTCGTGCCTGGGATAATATCATAACGGGCCTGGACCCGCGTTTGAACGATCTGGCGAACCGCATCGACCTTCAAGGCTTGGCATTCGGCGCCGTGGATCCAACACTGCGGGCAATCGTCTCCGACAAACAACTCGCCCCAATTGGCCATTGAAGAGGCAGCCTCCCGCACCAGCGTCTCAGATCCTTGCTCGATATAGTGGAACACCCCGTCGATTTGCGGCCTACAGAGCACTGGATCATCCAATGCCTCAAGGTCTAATGGCGAGCCTTTGTATCTCGTCTTTAGAAATCCGAGCGGGCCACCTTTCCGGCGATGGCTGTGAATACCAATCTCGTTGATGAGTTTCAGAATACTCGGCGTGTATCGCGCCGCGGCCGCAGCGATGCGCGTCGGCGTATCCATCTGATCCAGATAAGCATCATCGATCGGAGGACTGGCACTGACCATGACCATAGCGCGAATTCGGTCTGGGACATGGGCTTTTAGTCGAAAGGCATGATTGGTCGACAATTGATGACACGCCAGCACTGTTTGCGATATATCCAAGCGGTCCAGAAGCGCGATCGCGTCATCGAGCGCTGTTCGTTCGTACTCTGATCGTGTCCGGCTGGCGCTTGTATATCCAAACCCTGGTCGCGATGGACAGATCAGTTTGATGTCCGCATCCGTCAGCATTTGCTCCAACTGAGGTGTAAAAAACGGCCCTTGCAGGAAACCATGCAGAAACAGAACGCGCTGACGGCCATGGCCGCGCGTGTAATACGCGAGCGTTCGGCCGCCTGCTCTCTGCAAAGTCTGCATTTCACTTTTAGGGGTTTCCCAAACCTGCGTCGCAGCGCCGTCAGATCCAATATCGTTTTCTTCATCTAACAAATACGCAAGTCCAGCCGCGATCTGGACGACTTCCGACATCCGGCTACAGCCCGTTTTACGTAGAATGTTCTTTGATTGAGAGCGTACAGTCTCAATCGACCGGTCACTTTGGTCTGCGATTTCGGCCAGGGTCAAATTGTGAGCGATTCCGGCAAAGACATCACGTTCTTTCTCTGACAATCCGAGCGCTAATCCAGCACGGGTCAGAAGTTCTGGTGTCCAATCCAAAAACGAAATGCAGATCTCAAACAAGTCAGACGCTTCGCGCCTGATCGTCGCCAAGCACGATTGCGGTGTTTCCTGACCGATATGAACCAGTAGAACTTCTAAGTCTTCCTCTGGTTGGCGGATAATTTTCTGGAGCCTCTGCAGGCTTGCGCGATCAAAGGAGAGCTCTTCCAATCGAGTCGGAAACGCTCCGCCAAAAAGTTTCTGAGCGGCTGGATTTGCGTGCGCCCGCCCGTTCTTTCCATGCACCGTCAGCACGGCATAATTTGTTTCAGCGGCTGGGAGAGCGATATTTTTGCTTTCAAACAAAGCCTTCAGCTGCGGTAAGTGCATCTCAAGCGCGATATCCCGGCCGCCACTGCGCGGCAAATCTGCGTGCAGCTTGGCTTCGTCTCGAAACAGATAGCGATGCGTTTGCGCTAAAACATCTTGATACCCATCCTCAGCTGAAGGCGCTGAATAAGCTTCTTCGACCAGATTTCGGTACCGGGTTTCATCATCAGTCATGCGCTGGCAGGCTCGTTTTCATCTCTCGAAATTAGGGATCCACGTGCCTTTCTTAGCGAAGAACAGTGCATTTTTTCAAGGAGATGAGCACAGATCTAGAAACGCTTACGAACCTCGACGCGCCAAGACAGGCCAACCGGATCGAGCACGTCCTTCTGATACGCTAGAGGTGTTCGGCCCTGGCCGTCGGTGGCAGATACAATATCGTCTAACGCATTGGCGATCCCAAATGTGACGCGCGTTTCTTCCAAGATGGTGAGATTTCAAAACTTGGTCTTGTTTGGAAGCCTTGGGAAAAGCGAGAGCTAACGTTCTCGACCAATTATGTTCTTAG
>JBCBGJ010000442.1:0-2485 GCA_038526925.1 Pseudomonadota bacterium | reverse complement strand
GCCGATATCGTTGTAGAAGACCGCTGGTTTTCTGTCTTTGCCAGCACCGTCTCTTTCCAAATATGAAATGTGCGCACGCTGGCGACCTGCACCCGTTCCTGACAGACGATGCACACGGGCTTTGATCATCACGCGCCGCATACCAGCGAACGAGGTCGCTCCAGACCTGCTTCCACTCGATCGCCTGGACCGCTTACGCGCGCCCTTGAGATACGCTTTCATACTGCCAACGCGTACACTGCCCTGCGAGGCAATCCGGCCCAGCCTTGGCTGGAATAGAAAATCGTCCGCTTCACTCATCGCATGCTCGACTTGGCGCCTCGTGATGACCAGTGGTGACAGTGCACGCAGGCTGATGTGCACCAAAATGGTGCCAAAATGTGAGTCGCGCGAAATCCAAGTACTGACCGAACATCGGGCGATATCGACGACTCGAGCGGATCACAGCAGTGACTCGCGCCACAGCCCCATCCCCATTAGCAATCTGTGCCCGTCGGACACAGTTGCTTTTATCTTGCGTTACTCCGCTCTTTATCCCTATCCCTTCTCTTACTCGCAAATGACTGGTCCAGGTCATGAGACAGTCCTCGCCCGGACAAGCGCTTCAAACACTTTCGGTTCGTAGGGCTCGGGCTCTTTATTCTTTGAGGTTTGCAGATGCACATGCCGCCAATAAGCCGGCGCAATCTCATGCAAAACGTGCGCTTCGGAGAGCATATCAATCGCACGAAGTGCTCGTTTTGCACGCGCTTTTCCGAAGGCGTGAAGCAGTAAATGGGCGCCGGGATTCACGCCGGGAATTCGGGTTAGACTTTCACCGGAACGACCCGCTTGAGCGACGATGACCCGCCAGGTTTGCGTTCCAAAACGGTCCCCGCGCCAGCGAACGAAGCTGAACATTTGCAGCGGTTTGAATCTTAATTCATCGAACTGGATTTGATCACTCGAAGATTCGTGTGGACGCCCGAACAACAGTCTATCATTGCTATTCCGCTCCGTTTTCCGGAGCGTTAGCTTTGTGATTTGGCGATTATCGTGGGCCAGTCTCATGCATCGAACAACGCAAAATGGAGGCCAAAATCATCAACATGGGTGGAGCTACAGGGGCATGGAGTGCTCCCTTACGCCCCAAAATCCTTCAGTACCTTCACGGCAGGAAGTTCCAAAAACCGGACAAAAAGAATCAGCCAAATTGGCCTCAATCGGTCGGTTCAAGATAGTTGTAAAACTCAATTCGCTTCTGACGCTCGTTCGAGTAAGCGCCGTGCCCGTCTTCGACCAGCTTCGGATCGATCACCCTTAGGATCTTCCGTTGCCATTATCAAACAAATCTCTTCGACCGTTTTGACCGCAACCTCGCTTGAAAATGTATTCTGCCGAATGGCTTCAAGCGCGTCATAGACTCTAAGACGCATCTCAGTTTGTTCTAAGAAGAGTCCAGGCCGCCCCATCATGGTGTGCATCATCCTAGCGATAATTCGGGACACTCGATCCAAATGCCGGTCTTGAATTAAGTGATCTGCCAACACTAGGGCCGCAAGCTCGCTTCGTTGTTTTCCAAGGAGCTCGATGATCAGCAAATGCCCGTAGTTAAATTCAGGGGCGCCCTTAATGTCCTTAAGAATCTCGGCGAACTGGCCAATTTCAGTGTCACGGCACCATGTTTGGTCGGACAAGAAATCCTGAGTGATCCGTTCCAAATCCATTTTCAAACTATGGATTTTTCTTCGGCTCGCGATTGTCTTTTTGGAGGCCAGCCGGGGAATACTCTCCATCGCCAACTGTCGCTGAAGAAGACCCAACTGCACCCTTGGGTTACCTGCTAACACGTCAAACTCTTCGATCATCCATAGAGCACCATCTCGAAGCTCATCATCGTCTGAACAAACGAGTTCACTCAGTCTACGGTGACTATACGGGAGTCTTTGTCCTTGATGTTCTTCGCGATTGCTCACGTGCGATTTTACGCGGTTGAAGAAAGACTTCTTTGGTTCAAAGCGTCCGCTTTTTGTCTTTCTCATTCCATCTCGAAAAAACGCTCTTTCGGTAAATGGATCGAACGCATTCAGGTGGCCATTGTCGTAGAGTTTGTGCTGCGCTCGGCGTCGCTGCCATATCGACAAGGCTTGGAAGAGTGCGGCCATGATCACAAGATCGACTACGGCACGAGATGCAAACGTCAGATGTTTCGCCAGTGCGGGGCTTTGCGACGCATCGAATGGTGTATTGATCTCGACGCTATAGATCTCCCACCAGTCGACGAACGGTACCGCTTTGGCCAAGTCCGCGCCAAAGAAGCGGAGCCAGTCGTAAAAGGCGTTGCCTGTCGATGAGCCTGTTTCTGTGAATGTCCCTGTCCAGGATTGCAATTGAAACAGGATCAAAGGCACCAAGACAAACAAGGATGCGTAACCCAAGAGTGCCTCATCCTTGAGGTCATTTGAAAAGCCAATGTGGATGTCCGATCCATCCTGTTTCTCAAGCC
>JBCBGJ010000441.1:0-2493 GCA_038526925.1 Pseudomonadota bacterium | reverse complement strand
CGAAGATCAATATCGGCGCGACCAAAATGTCTTGAAACAGCAAGACGCCAAGCGAGCTTCGTCCGACCGGGGTTGCCGCCTTCTTATTCTCGACCATCAATTGCATGACGATGGCAGTTGAGGATAGCGCGAGCGCGAGGCCAATGATCGCGGCTTCGGTAGCTGGCAACCCGAACAGGAAGAGCGCGTAGCCAATCACGACGGCGCTCAAAATAGCCTGCACAGTGCCGGCGCCGAAAACGGTTCGCTTCAGCGCCCAGAGCTTCTCAAAAGATAACTCTAAGCCTAATAAAAAGAGCAGGAACAGAACCCCAAGTTCCGCAAGTGGGGCGGCGGCTGGGTCCGAAATTGTTACATATTCCAGGATGGGGATCTGGTCGCTAAAGGCGCTGAACCCGCTCGGTCCGAGGGCCACGCCTGCAAGAATGAACCCGACAACCGCAGGGAGTTTGGCCGCGCGCAAGACCGGAACGACCAGCCCCGCGGCAACAAAGAAGACCAGCGCATCTTTGATTAGCGCTTCTTGGCCTCCATGCACCATCGCGGGCTCCTTTGTCTCACGTCTTCCCGATCGATTTTAGCCCGTTCGTCTCACAGAGGAAGGGATTTCGGTCTGAACAGGACAAAAAGCCCGCTTATGCCGTTTCCAGCGCAGACTCTAAAGCGTCATGAAGGGTCTTGCGCGCCGATGCGCTTAAGCGCTGTTCGAACAACGTAAGGTGCTGCTCGACAGCCGCGCGGACGGCGCCTGAGCCAATATCGCTATCTTGGCCGCTCTCACGCAAGAACTCCAAATGGTATCGCAGGATGAGCACGCTATTGGTGGCGAGCGCCGGAATGCTTTGCGCATCAAGGTCGAGATGCTGGCCTTTGATCATCCCGTGGAAAAAAGTTTGAAACTGAGTTTGCGTGTCCCGGTAGATACCCGGCAGCCGCTTCAGCAAATTATCTGTATGTTCGCCATAATCGGCTTGGTCGCGATAGAGGAAGCGATACTGGCGGATCTCTGACATGAGCGCGATGAGCATGTCTGCATATTCCTGCAAGATGACCGCAGGATCGCTCGGGAGTAGGGCGAGGCGGTCTTCGACATCCACCAAAAACTGTTCCGCGATGGCTTCCAGCAGCGCACGCTTACTTTTGAAATGGTACCAGAGGTTGCCCTCAGCAATGCCGCATTCGGAGGCGAGTCCCGCTGTGGTGACATTGCCAAAGCGGCGCGCGTTGAAGAGCTCGCGCGCCGTTTCCAGGATCCGATCTTTCGTCTTCATCAGGCCTTCGCGTGCAAAATCACGGGGACGTTGGTGTAACCCATCACGAAATTCGACAAGACGCGCTCTGGCTCACCCACCATTTCAACGCGGTCGAACCTATTCAGGATCTCTTCCCAAAGAATACGTAGCTGCATCTCACCGACGCGATTGCCCATGCATCGGTGGACGCCGAACCCGAAAGAAAGGTGACGACGCGCATTGGGTCGATCAATCCAGAACCGATCCGGGTCTTCGATGACGGTCTCGTCACGGTTGCCGGACACGTACCACATGACGACTTTGTCGCCCTTTTTGATCTGCTTCCCACCGAGCTCAATATCTGCCAACGCCGTGCGACGCATATGACCGAGCGTGGTTTGGAAGCGAATTATCTCTGACACCATGTTCGGGATCATCGCTGGATCAGATTTCAGTTTGGCGAACTCTTCAGGGTTGCGGTTGAGCTCGACCACGCCGGCGCTGATCGAGTTGCGCGTCGTGTCATTGCCGCCAACGATCAACAAGATCAGATTGCCCAAAAACTCTTGCGGATCGTTCACCATGTCTGCGGTTTCTGGATTGTGCGCGAGCAGGGAGATGAAATCGAACTTTTTCGGCTGCGCGGCGCGTTCTTGCCAGAGCCGTGCGAAATAGGCGTAACACTCTTCCAACGTGCGCATGCGCGCGTCCATGTCTACTTCGATACCGACGGTCTCAGACGTTGTGGCAACATCTGACCAGTAGGGTAGGAGGTGGCGATCTTCGAATGGGAAATCGAACAGTGTTGCCAGCATCTGCGTTGTGAGCTCTTTCGATACCAGCTCGACCCAATTGTCCGAGATCGAAGCGCTCATCCGCCAGCGGGTGTGTAACATCCTGGATAGCTTACCCGCCGGCAAAGAGTTCAATTGTGACGGCGCTACAGCTGGACTAACGGTTTTTCGCTGAACCACATGCGACGGGCCATCCATGGCGATGAACATTGGCGTTTCCATCCCTTCGGGAGCGTCGCCAATGACGATATTATCTTGCGACGAAAACACTTTGTGATTGGAGTCGACCGCGACGATGTCTTGGTATTTGGTGACGGACCAATACGGGCCAAATGGACTTTCTGGACAATAGTGGATCGGGTCCTCATCACGCAAACGCTTGAAATAGGCGCCTTGCTTGTTCGCCTCGAAAATTTCAGTTTAGACCTCAAGACTCTCGATGTTTCAAAAGCTGAAATTTTCGAGGC
>JBCBGJ010000440.1:286-2513 GCA_038526925.1 Pseudomonadota bacterium | reverse complement strand
CAACCTCCTCTGACACACTCGCCCAGATCGCCATCCCCGCGACATCGGTCATCGGACCGCCGTCTTTGTTTTTCGGGAAAGCCATCGCAACGCGGTCGCGGATCAACGGCTCCAGCACGATACTTTGTAAGTCTGCGATCGTCTGGTGCCGGTATCGCGGCAGCGCCATCATCGCCATTGCGATCTTGCCAAAGCTCTCGCGCACCTGGGCACGGACGGCTGCTATCTTTTTCTGAACATCGGGATCAATCTGCGTACCAGTTTGATCTGAAGACACACCGTTTGGCTCCTCCGCAGAGGCCGTTTCACTCATACCCTATCCCTTCGAGTCACAGTTTTTCTTTTTATATTCACGGCGCTCGAGCGCTAACGCAAGAAAAGAATTACCCCTGAGACAAAACAACCCTGAGGCATTATTTCCTACCTTAAAGGACAGGTGTTTAGGGCATTCTGCTCTCTTCTATCGCCACACGGAAAGTATTTTCCAAAACCACTGGCCTGATGAAGCGCCCAAACCCTTTCAGAACCCCTCTCTGTCCGCGTCCTGTCGCGCCCCCATCTTCTCCAGTGTTTCTTTATCGACTAGATAGCCAGTCATGGGATGCAACTGCCGATCGCTGTCTTTCACGATCGCCCTCACCGCACATCCTGAAAAAATGATAGAATCTTCAGCTATGAATCGGTCCCGAAATGCCGATGTAATGAGCTGAGAGGTACGCTGATAGAGACCTTACAGAGCAGGGACATGTTTTGCTCCCATCCCGATAGAAATCTCTCTCTAACGGCAACCAAAACCGTAAGTGACACGTTCCTTCAGATCCAATCTCTAGATTAGCGCTCTCCAGAGCTAGGCAAGCTCCAAAGCCAATAGCCCCGCCGTGGTCATCATGGATCGCATACTGCTGTTACAACTTCCTCGACAATGACGGTCGGTTGCAGTCTGATGGGAGAAAGCCGCTCCAAGCGGACCTTCGCCGCAACCGATCTAAGGATCCGTTTACGAAGTAGCAGCTTTCTCGCGGATCGTTGGCATGTCCGAAATCTCCCCCTCGAACCGCTCGAGATCGCCAAGCGCGTCCTCAACCAGCGCCACGTCATCCGCGCTCGTAGCTTCAATACTCGGTTCGCCCACAGCCTCAAAGTCCATCTCAAACTGACGCTGATCCTCCGCCAGAACAGCCGCTTGCGCCCTTCTCCTGTCCGGCCTTTGGCCGGCATCTGACGGCGTGTCTGCACCCCGCTCCCATATCCCCATTCGCGCCCCGAGATCCTCTTCTGTCAGAGCGGGCCCGCGAGGCGCTGTCGGCATCGCCCGAACGCTCAACGGCAACTCACCCATTGGTGGAACCGGCCCCTCCGGAAACGGAAGCTCCCCTTCCTGCGCGGCATGAATCCCTTTGAAGAACGGGTCCTGAAAGTACACCACCCGCTTCGCGCGCACGGGCATCTGCGCATCAACAACAATGATGATCTCGTCGAGTGGCAGTCGTCGCGCTTCGTCCTCTGGCAGAAGCGAGACCTCCTCGGTCCGCTCTGACTGACTACGCCCTTCGAACGGGTTCTTTCCAACCGCCCGAGAACGCGTGACCACGGTCTTAGTGGTCTTCCCGACGGCCTTGCTCAACTCCTCAACAGTCTTCTCATCGGATGGCGTCAGGTAGAGCTTGATGCCGGCGTTGCCCTGTAGCGCCCGCCGCGTGTTCTCGCCGTAAATCTCGTCGATGGCGGGGATGGTTTGTGTGACGACGGCTAGATGCCCGCGGTAATGGCGCAGGACCTCGATACTCTCGGCCACGATGGGCATCTTTCCGAGCCGGTTGAATTCATCGAGCATGATCATGACGGGCCAAGGCTCGTCCGGTCCCGGCTCTTTGTCCTGGAGCGCCGAGAGCAGGTCCGAAAAGAAGAGCCGGATAAGCGGTGCCAGCGGCTTCACCATCAGCGGCTGGACCACGAGATACACGCTGAATGGTTTCTTCCGAATAGTGCGAAAGTCGAAGTCTGAGACCGCCGTCGCATCATCGATGACAGGGTTTTGCCATTGATCGAGACCCGAGGTCATCAGGAGCGAGACATATGAAGTTAGCGTGTCGTTGTTGGTCGAGGCCAGCCGCGTGAATATCAACCGCGCCGCTGCGTTCTCCACTTCATGGGACCGCGCCAGATACTCCTTCTGCTTATTCCCGCCTGATGCAGCGATGCGGTAAATCTCGCCCAACGTCGGGCG
>JBCBGJ010000440.1:0-276 GCA_038526925.1 Pseudomonadota bacterium | reverse complement strand
GGTGACGGGCCGAAGCCTCAAAACACTCCCCCTTCACATCCAGTGCAACGGCCGAACCCTGCCAGGTCAGCAGGTTCGGAATGACAAAACCCGTCGTTTTGCCGCGCCCGGTCGGCGCAACGATCAGCGCATGAGGATAGGTCTTTGAGCAAAGGAAAGGAGCGTGTGAGGATGGCTTGCCAAGCTTACCGATCACGAACCCAGTTCCCGGCTTTCCGAAGAAGCCATTGCGTTTCATCTCGCGGCGGGTCTGCCAATGGGTGTAACCGAAACGGG
>JBCBGJ010000439.1:0-2523 GCA_038526925.1 Pseudomonadota bacterium | reverse complement strand
CATCGCCTTTTTCATTTCGGCTAGTTGTCGCCCTGCATCCGCATGACCTTAATCACCGCTGGTCCAAGCACCACGAGGAAGAGGACAGGCAGGAAGAAGAGAATCATCGGCACTGTTAGCTGAGCTGGCAAAGCGGCCGCTTTCTTCTCAGCCGCAGACATCCGCATTTCGCGGTTCTCTTTAGACATAACGCGTAAGGCATCGCCCAATGGCGTCCCGTAACGCTCAGCCTGCGTCAGCGCCATGGTAACGGCTTTTACGCCTTCATGACCGGTTCTGCGCGCAAGGTTTTCATATGCCATGCGGCGTTCTTGCAAGTAAGAGAGCTCTGCCGTTGTCAGCTGCAATTCTTCTGCGAGCTCAGGAGAGGCTGTCCCGATCTCGGCGCCAACCTTGCCGAATGCCATCTCGATTGACATGCCCGATTCAACACAGATCAACATCATATCGAGCGCATCGGGAAAGGCGCGCATCAAGGACTGTTGGCGCTTCTGAGCAATATTTCCGACATACAGGTTCGGCGCATAGAAACCGAGCGCCAAACCAAACACGATAGAGCCGTATTTCATCATCATGGACAGGCCATGATCATTCACGAAGAAGATATAGATAAAGGCCGACAGGCCACCAAGGATTGGCAAGACGAAGCGGCAAAAATAGAAGATCACCAGAGGGCGCGGACCCCGCATCCCTGCTTGCTCGAGTTTTTCCGCGATGTTCGGATCTTCGAGCATCTTCTGCAGGTCGAGCTTATTGGTGATGTCGCTGATCGTGCCCTTTGCTTCGCGCTTAAGGCCCGTTTGTTCCAGCTGAGAGCGGTTGGCGCGGCGTAATTTCTCACGCTGCGATGACACTTGTTTGAGACGTGTTTCGAGTTTGTCGCCTTTAAGAGCAGGCAACATCACACCGATCACGGTCATGAACATGGCCACGGCAACTGCCATAGAAAGCAGTGCGGCTGGGTCGCTTAGTGATTTTGCAAAATCGCCCACGTGCTGCTCCTAGAAATCGAAATTGATCATTTTGCGCATCACTGTGATGCCGATCGCATAGAGACAGAACCCAACGAACAGCACGGTGTGGCCGCCCGAACTGGTGAACAGTTCCATGATGTATGAAGGGGTCGTCAGATAGACCATAAAGCCCACCGCGAACGGTAGGACGCCTATGATACCGGCAGAGGCTTTCGCTTCCGCGGACAGCGCTTTGATCTTTTCGCGCATCATCTTCCGAGAGCGAATAACAATCGACAAATTGCCCAAGGCTTCTGACAAGTTACCACCGGCTTTCGCCTGGATCGAAAGCACGATGACAAAGAAGTTCACTTCCGGTAGCGGCACGCGCTTATAGAACTGCTGCAGAGCACGCTCTGTGGTCATACCCATAGAAAGGTTGTCCGTCAGCAGCTGAAACTCTGGGCCGAGCGGCGCCGGGCTTTCTTTGGCGATGATCCGCAAACACTCTGTCAGCGGCAAACCAGACTTAACACCGCGAACAATGATGTCGATGCCGTCAGCAAACTGGTTCATCAGCTTTTTGTTACGAGCGTTGGTCATGAAGCCAAGCACCCAACGCGGTAAACCAACTCCAGTAGCCAGCACAGCAGCGCCGATCGTTGCAGGGCGAGAGTTAAACTCGAATCCCAGGATCATCGGCGGGCCATCTGCCCCTGAATACCAGGTCATGAATCCGGCCATGCCGCCCAAAATGATCGAAATGATCCAGAACACTTGCGCGTTCATTTCGAGACCAGCTTGGTTGATCTTAGACTGAATATCATTGGCCACGAGCGATTTACGACGGGACTCGTCTTGCTCGCGCAGCTTTTTCAGCATTTGCGCGGTTTGCTTTTTACGCGCGGCATTCGGATCGTTCCGGGCACCGCGGCGCCCTCCGCCATCTTCAGACGTGATCTGACGAGCACGCTTTGAGGCCTTTTCCGTGTTGGCATCGCCGGTAAAAGCCAGGCCAATCCCGGCAATACACAAGAATGCCAAACCGCCAATCGCGTAGAAAATGATATCGCCGCTCAGATCCATGACTTAGTCCAAATCGTCCAGAGCGGTCGCGAGATCGCGTTCAAGGTTGTAATACTGAGCGCGTTCCCAGAATTTAGGTCGGCCAATCCCCGTACCGCGGTGGCGCCCAACGATTTTCCCGTCGTCGTTCTCGCCTTCGATTTCGTATTTGAGAATGTCTTGAAGAACGATCGTGTCGCCTTCGAGACCCATAACTTCGGTCACACACATGATGCGGCGCGAACCATCGCGTAGACGAGACGCCTGAACCACAACGTCAACGGAACCAACAATCATCTCGCGAATGGTTTTCGCCGGAAGGCTGAAGCCGCCCATCGTGATCATGGATTCCACACGAGACAATGCCTCACGCGGGCTGTTCGCGTGGAGCGTTCCCATTGAGCCGTCGTGGCCCGTGTTCATGGCCTGCAACAAGTCGTATGCGTCCGGAACGGATCATCGTTGGCGAGGTTCGTGGACCTGAGGCATTCGACTTGTTGCAGGC
>JBCBGJ010000438.1:0-2527 GCA_038526925.1 Pseudomonadota bacterium | reverse complement strand
GCTCGAAATCGCCGATAAGTGCCCCGTGCACAGAACCCTTGAAAACGGCGCGAAGGTTGAAACACACCTGGTCACAAAACCGGCTTAATGATCTTTAATGAGTGTTAGGCTGTTACTTTCGTAAAATTGGTACCAGATAGGTACAACACATCTTTGGAGGCATGGAAGTCGATGAAATTGTTTGGCATTTCCCGAAATGCAATGGTTGCAGGTCTTGTTGGAGCAGGTGCTATGGGCGCCATATTGCTGGGACCGCAATTCCCAAACGCCGACGCCAATCCGATTACGCTTGAAGCACCATCGGGCGCGCCGGTATCGTTTGCAGATCTTATCGAACAAGTAAGCCCGGCAGTTGTCGGCGTACGTGTTCGTACAGAAATGCAGCTCACTGACCGCGAACTATCGCAGCGCGAGCGGTTCTTGGAGCAGTTTGGCCTCACGCCACCTGAAGACGAGCCAGAGCCCCGTGAAGGCCGCGGCCAAGGATCTGGCTTCTTTATTACGGGCGAAGGCCATATCGTGACCAATAATCACGTGGTTGAAAACGCAGTGGAAATTGAGATCATCACAGACAACGGATCTGTGATTGATGCTGAACTGGTCGGAACGGATCCAGAAACCGATCTCGCGGTTCTGAAAGTTAAGAATGACGGAACCTACCCCTTTGTAGATTTCGGATCGTCCAAACAGCTTCGCCGAGGCGACTGGGTGGTTGCCGTTGGTAGCCCACTTGGATTCTCAGGCACGGCGACGGCTGGCATCGTCTCAGCGCTTGGTAAGCCCGGTGATTTCCGCCGGTCGCAAACTTACACCGACTATTTGCAGATCGATGCCGCGATCAATCGCGGGAATTCTGGCGGACCGACCTTCGACATGAATGGCCGGGTCGTTGGTGTAAACACTTGGATCGCCTCAACCACTGGCGGATCGATTGGGCTCGGTTTTGCGATCCCATCGGAGCTTGTGGATCAGGTCACTTCGACACTGATCGACAAAGGCAAGGTTTCGCGCGGCTGGCTTGGTGTCACGATCACCAATGTTGATGAAGACATGGCCGAAGCTGTCGGTCTGAAAGATGCGAAAGGCGCCATCGTTACCCGAGTCACCGAAGGCAGCCCAGCCGAAGATTCCGGTCTTGAGCGCGGCGACATCATCGTGAAAATCAACGGTCAGTCCGTGGATGACGCAACCATTACAACGCGTGTTGTGGGCTCTCTCCTCGCTGGATCTAACAATGAGTTCGAGCTTTACCGCAATGGTAAGCGTCGCACGATTAGCGTTAAAGTCGGCGAGCGGCCGAATGGCTTGACGACCAGCGGTCTTGTTTCTCCAGATGGCGATGACTCTGACGAGGGCGGCGATGGTCCGCTTGGTGTCTCGCTCATTCCACTGGACGACGAAGCGCGTGAACGCCTTGATCTCGACAGTGACGAGAAGGGCATGGTGATTACCGCGCTCGACCAAGATAGCCCGCTTTATGAAGAAGGCGTCCGCGCTGGTATGGCCATTCTGGATGTTAACTACAAGAAACTCGACAGTATTGAAGTTCTTGAGCAAGAGTTGGAAGAGGCTCGCGAGAATGGCCGCGACAATCTCTTGATGGCCATTCATAGCGAACGAGGCACAATTTTCCTGACTATTGATGTCAGCGAAGACGAGTAGATTTGAGGAGAGGCGATATGCACGTCCTGGTAATTGAAGACGATCATGAACACGCTCAGTTCATTGAGAAAGTGCTGGCAGAAGCCGGACACAGCGTGGAAACGGTCGATGATGGGGCAGGTGGCCTAAGCCGCGCACGCGAAGACCAGTTCGACGCGCTCGTCGTTGATCGCATGTTGCCGGAAAAGCCGGGCTTGCAATTGGTCGAGGAATTTCGCAATGGCGGCGGCACAACACCGACGCTTTTCCTCTCGGCCCTTTCGGATGTCGACAACCGGGTCGAAGGCCTGAAAGTTGGCGCCGATGATTATCTTGCCAAGCCGTTCGCGCCGGAAGAACTCGTGGCTCGCGTAGAAGCGCTCGGACGCCGTCAAACCACGAGCGAGCCGCCAGTGACCGTGTTGCGCGTTGGCGACTTGGAGATGGACCTGCTCTCACGCAAAGTGTCTCGCGGCGAGGCGAAGATCGACCTGCAGCCGCGCGAGTTCAAACTGCTCGAATATCTGATGCGCCACGCTGGACAAACGGTGACGCGCACAATGCTGCTCGAGAAAGTTTGGAATTATCACTTCGACCCACAGACCAACGTCATCGATGTCCATATTTCTCGCTTGCGCGCGAAGATCGATAAAGAATTCGATCATCAGCTCTTGCAGACGGTCCGCGGTGCGGGGTACTGCCTGCAGGCATGATCTCTGGCCCTTTCGCGTTTGTCCGAACGACAACCTTTCGGCTCGCGCTGGTTTATTCAATTCTGTTCGCGCTGTTCTCGGCCGGACTGCTGGCCTATCTGTTTCAGGCCACGGTCGGAACAATGCGAGCGGAGGCCAAATCTCGGCTTGAAACAGAATTCCTAGAATTAACG
>JBCBGJ010000437.1:0-2527 GCA_038526925.1 Pseudomonadota bacterium | reverse complement strand
CATCACCGGGAATCCATGCCGCAATCTCCGGTTGCACGAGTGCGAAGAGCGGCGGCACCAGTGCCGCAACGATTGAGCCGATGGTTGGAATATAGTTCAGCACGAAGATCAGAGTGGATAGGAACAGTGCGTTCTCCACGCCGAGCGCCAGTAATGTGAGGTAAGTCAGCGTCGTAATCAGCGCGCTGATGACAGTTTGCGTCCACAAATAGGTTTCAATCCCCCGCCGGGCGGCATCACCAACATCTTTGACCTGCTGGCGATCTTCTTCATCGACAAAGACGCGGTCGAGTTTGCTGGGCCAAGCCGACTGGGCCAGGAAGAGGAAGGCGACATAGATCAGTATCAAAACGAGATCGCCGGTCAGGCCGCTCGTCGCGGATGCGATCGTCCCCAAGAAAGCCTGTCCAGATTCGTTGAACACCAGCTCTGTCAAAGTCGGTGCGTTGCCGAGATGAAGGGACGCATAAACCGCTTCGATCAGCCCGTTTATCCTGAGCAGATAGGCATCGCCCTGGCTCCCAAATTCACCAATGCCTCGCGCCATCATCGCGAGAAACCCGATGAAGCCCCCGATCACAACGAGAATTGCGACACCGCGGGCCCAGGCGCGGTTAAGCAGCGATAGTCGCTCATCGATGAATCGCGCAAACCCTTCGACGATCAGAAAGAGGAAGACCGCAAGCGCAAAGGGCGCAAAAATCTCGCGCCCGACATATAGAAGCGCAATAATCACGCCGGTCGCAATGATCCAGATCCCAGTGTTCAGTGATCGCCCCATGACGCACCCTCCCTTTATCGCTCCGGTATAGTCTGATTTTGGCCGCCTTCGAAAGACATGCTTTGCGAGGCGCTGCGACAATAGACCTCTGTGCTGGTCCTAAAACTTTCGCAGAACATGTTTATTGAGATCACAAGTCTTTTTTGGGAGCCACGGGCATGGATCATACAGAAAACACACCCTCCAATCCGCGTATTGCGCAAGGCGCGCGCACAATTGGCGATATTGTCGAGGCGCGGCTGAGCCGTCGCGGGTTCCTCAGTGGAATAGCGGCCACGACAGGTTTGATGGCTACAGGGTGCGCCACCAGTGATACGACTATCCCGCTCTCCGAAATTCCGGAAAGCCCCCAACCCCAAGCCGCATCTTTCAATTTTGAAGAAATCACCCGCGGCATGGATGAAACGCATCACGTGCCGAGTGGCTACACCACAGATCAAGTTATCCGCTGGGGCGATCCTTTGTTCGAAGATAGCCCAGAATTCGACCCTATGAACCAAAGCGAAGCCGCCCAGCTCCGCCAGTTTGGTTACAATAATGATTATCTCGGCTTTGTTGCTTTGCCGAAGAAAGAAGATGGCGTTCAGCGAGGGTTGCTCTGCGTCAATCACGAATATGTCTCTAGCCTACTTATGCAGCCGGGCATCGCGGCCACCTACCCCGCCTCAATGACCAAGGAAGTTTGTCTGACAGAGATGGCCGCGCATGGCGGCAGTGTGGTTGAAATCGAGCTGACAGCTGAGGGCTGGAAGCCCGTGGTTGGTAGTTCCTATAATCGACGTATCACCGCGCATACGACGCCGATGAAAATGACCGGCCCAGCGGCTGGTCATGACCGCGTTAAAACGACCGAGGATCCATCCGGTCTAATTGTTGCGGGCACGATGAACAATTGCGCCGGTGGCACGACCCCTTGGGGCACCTGGCTGATGGCGGAAGAGAACATCAATGGCAACTTCCTCGGCACGTTGGAAGAAGGTCACCCGGAAGCTGAAAATCATAAACGGTTTGGCGTCGCGGGCGGCTGGTATCAGTGGGGCCGTCACTTCTCGCGCTACGATATTTCGAAAGAACCAAACGAACCAAACCGCTTTGGTTGGGTTGTTGAAGTTGACCCGATGGATCCAACTTCAACCCCGAAGAAACGTACCGCGCTTGGCCGCTTCAAACATGAAGGCGCTGAAAGCGTCATCGCACCGAACGGGCATGTCGTTGTCTATATGGGCGACGATCAGCGCTTCGATTATCTCTACAAATTCGTATCGAAGAATAAGTTTGATCCGGACAATCGCGAAGCAAACAAAGATCTTCTTGAAGACGGAACGCTTTATGTCGCTCGGTTCGATGAAGATGGCTGGGTCGAGTGGATGCCACTTGTCTACGGTGAGGGTGAGCTGATCCCAGAGAACGGCTTTAACTCTCAAGCGGATGTCTTGATTGGCGCCCGGCTCGCTGGGGACCTGCTTGGCGCCACGCCGATGGACCGCCCGGAAGATGTCGAACCCCACTCGGACCCCGGCACGGTTTGGGTGATGCTGACCAATAATAGCCGCCGCACCGAGGACGAGCTCAACCCGGCCAACCCTCGCGCAGACAATAAGTTTGGACACATCATCCAAATCACGGAGCCTGATCGCGACTTCACGGCAACCCTCGTCACTGGTCAGCGGGTTCCAAGTCGCGCCGACCTCAGCAACGCTTGGGTCACCGCAGCGGACTAGGATTTCCCAGCGCGATTGGGTTGCC
>JBCBGJ010000436.1:0-2530 GCA_038526925.1 Pseudomonadota bacterium | reverse complement strand
TCTTGCGGCAGAAAATCTGACGACGCCCGAGATCACCGATTACGCGCAGCGTTATCTCGTCGACCGGTTCTCTGCTTTGGATGGGGTTGCCCGCGTTCGAGTAGGAGGATCGAGAGACTATGCGCTGCGCATCTGGATCGATCGACGATCACTGGCGGCTCGAAACCTCACGGTCACCGATATTGAACAGGCCTTGCGACGAGAGAATATTGAAGCGCCTGCTGGAAGCATTGAATCTGATACTCGCGCCTACACGGTTAGGATCGACCGAGCTTTCCAAACTCCAGATGACTTTGCAGGGCTGGTCGTGGCGGAAGGTGAGGATGGCTATCTCGTCCGTTTGGGCGATGTCGCGCGCGTTGAGCGCGGGACGGTGGAAGACCGGAATATGTTCCGTGGCAATGGTGTGCCGATGGTCGGCTTGGGCATTGTCAAACAGTCGACGGCCAACACCGTAGATGTCGCAAATGCCGCGAAGGCGCTCGCAGGCCAATTGAATGAGACCTTGCCCGAAGGCATGGTCATCGCGCGGAGTTTTGACAGCTCGGTCTTCATCTCCGCGTCGATCCGCGAGGTTTACACGACGCTGGCAATCGCCGTGGCTCTCGTGACCTTGGTTATCTTCCTGTTTCTCGGAAGCGCACGTGCCACCATTATTCCAGCGATTACGGTCCCGATTTCGATCATCGCGACGTTCATCGTGCTCTATGCTCTTGGCTTCTCCATCAATCTTCTCACACTGCTCGCAATGGTTTTGGCGATTGGGCTCGTCGTCGACGATGCGATCGTTGTGCTTGAAAACATATCGCGGCGGATGAAGGAGTATGGAGAGACGCCACTTGTCGCGGCCTTCAAAGGAACGCGCCAGGTTGGGTTTGCGGTCGTCGCGACGACTTTGGTGCTCGTCTCTGTGTTTGTGCCCATCACATTCCTGCAGGGCGATGTCGGTCGTCTTTTCACCGAATTTGCGCTGACCATTGCTGCAGCCGTGGTGTTTTCGAGTTTGCTCGCACTGACGCTGACACCAATGATGGCGTCGAAGCTTTTGAAGCCGAACACCGATAAACCATCGATCACCTCATTCTTGCCGCGGCTAGTCGACGGCGCGTTTGGCGTCGTTCGCAGAGGTTATGGCGCGCTTCTGAACATCCTTATCCCGCGCCCCATCGTCATGGCCGTCTTGCTCGGCGGCTTGTTCTTGTCGACTTGGGGGCTGTCGCAGAGCGTGACAGAGGAGTACGTTCCACGTGAGGATCGCGGTGCCTTTTTCGTTGTGATCCGGGGACCTGAAGGCGCTTCTTACAGTTACATGGAGCGGTACATCGACGAGATTGAACGTCGTTTGTTACCATACACTGAGAGCCAAGATGGCAAGCCGCCCGAGGTGAACCGGCTCTTGTTCCGCGCGCCGGGGTTTGGGTCGTCTGCGTTCAACCAGGCGTTCATCATCGTCGTTTTAAATGACTGGAGCCAAAGGCGACCTGCGGATGTCATAATCTCAGAAGCCAATAGGGCGCTATCGGACTTACCGGGGGTGCGAGGCTTTGCACGAATGCGACAGGGCTTAGGCGGCGGAACCGGTAAACCGGTCCAGTTCGTCATTGGTGGCCCGAGTTATGAGTTGCTGACAGAGTGGCGAGATGTGTTCGTCAATGCGCTAGAAGACAGCGACATCGGATTGGTGGACATCGATTGGGATTATAAGGAAACGCAGCCTCAATATCGCATTCAGGTCGATTATGATCGCGCCGCCGACTTGGGTGTTACGGTCGCGGACATCGGATCGACGCTTCAAACCATGCTGGGGTCGCGGCGGGTGACCACCTATCTGGATGGCGGAGAAGAGTATGATGTCATTCTCGAAGGTCTGCGGTCCGACCAAAATAATCCAAATGACGTTGAGAACATTTATGTCCGATCATCGCGCTCAGGTAATTTAATCCCGCTCTCTAGTTTGATGAGCATTGAAGCGATTGCGGACAGTCCAACCTTGAACCGCTACAACCGTGTTCGCGCGATCACTGTTGAAGCAGGCCTAGCCGAAGGGGCGTCGCTCGGTGATGTCTTGGATCAAATGCAGACCCTCGCGCGAGACGTGTTGCCGGTTGAGGCGACGATTGATTTCAAAGGCCAGTCCCTGGATTTCAAAACCTCTGGTTCTTCGATCATGTTTGTCTTCGCGATTGGCCTCGCCATCGTATTTTTGGTTCTTGCGGCTCAGTTTGAGAGCTACCGGCATCCCGTGATCATCATGCTTTGTGTTCCAGCGACGCTTGCCGGTGGTTTGCTTGGGCTCTGGCTGACCGGAAATAGCCTCAACATCTATACCCAGATTGGCTTGATTATGCTCGTTGGTCTTGCGGCGAAGAATGGAATTCTGATCGTCGAGTTTGCCAACCAGCTGCGTGATCAAGGCACTGAATTCCAAGAAGCCCTGAAAGAGGCTTCATTGGCGCGGCTGCGACCGATTGTTATGACGGGTCTGACAACAGCGGCGGGGACGCTGCCGCTCATCTTGTCCAGCGGTGCT
>JBCBGJ010000435.1:0-2545 GCA_038526925.1 Pseudomonadota bacterium | reverse complement strand
CGGAAATCCAGAACGTCACCGGCGTCTATCAAGCGAACCTCAACCGGGCGCATCACAAAAGTTTCGAGCTGGAGGCGCAGCACATCGTAATAGCCGAAATTTGGGTTCGCCTCGGGTGGCCAAGTCATCTCGCCGGCATAGTCGCACTCAACACTGTGGCCCAACTGGTCTTCCATCGCCATTTCAAGCGCCAGACCACCCTCTTCGCGATCACAGACCTGAAAGATCAAACCGACCTCGCGGGCAATCGACTGTGAGAGTTTCTCGTTCACATCCTTGATGTGTTCTTGATAGTAATACACCGCAAAGATCGCGAAAACGAGTACAACTGGGAGCGCCACCAACAGAGCCAAACGCGCATTCAGGCCGCGCGGTGTGTAATTGCGAAGACGGAAAGAACTCATGTCTCGCGCTCCTAGTCCGGCATCAATCGATAGCCGACACCGCGCACCGTCTGCAGGTGAATCGGGTTCTTGGGATCCGGCTCGATCTTTTTGCGCAAGCGCGTGACTTGAACATCAACGCTGCGTTCGCTGCCATTCGAGGCGCGCTCTGCGAGGTCTTCACGCCGAAACGCCTCACCAGGCACGGCCGCCATAAGTGTCAGGAGCTGCAACTCACCATCCGTCAGACGGATCGGACCTTCCGGACCATTCAAGACGCCTTTTTGAACATCAAAGACAAGGCCCGACATTTCAACCTCGCCGGGGGGTTCCGGCGTATGCGTGCGTCGCAGGATCGCCGCGACACGCAGGGCCAATTCTTCTGGCTCGAAAGGTTTCGGCAGATAATCGTCCGCGCCCAAGCGAAGACCCTCGATCCGGTCATCTGCATTCCCGCGGGCTGTGAGGAGCAAAACAGGCGTCAAATTCCCTTCATCACGCAGGGCCGCGAGCAAGCTTAGCCCATCCTCGCCGGGCATCATTATATCGAGAATTGTCAGATCAAAATCGAAGGTCTGGAACAGTTTGCGCGCCGCGGCTGCATCCTGTGCCGTCGTGATCTGATAACCGCCCATCGCAAGAAACCGCTTCAGGAGATCGCGGATGCGATCATCGTCATCAACGATCAGAAGGTGCTTGCCTTCACCCTCGCTCATGACCATTCCTCATCACGCACATTGAGGCACACAGACACACTTAACCGCATCTTCAAATCGGCCTCATAGCGTCTCATCTGGTTGACATCAGGCATAGTGATCGGACAATGCCGTTGAAACGCATAAAAGTGCAAGACAGGAAGACGCAAATGGCAGAGCTGCCCTATGATGACCGCGACGGCTATATCTGGATGGATGGCGACTACACCCCTTGGCGCGAAGCTAAAGTCCACGTCCTGACCCATGCGATGCATTATGCGTCCTGTGTGTTTGAGGGCGAGCGCGCCTATGGTGGGGTCATCTATGCCTCGCGTCGCCATTCAGAACGGCTGGCCAATTCAGCAAAGATTATGGGCTTTGAGCTACCTGTGAGTGTTGATGAACTTGAAAGCATTAAGGCCGAAGCGCTCGCAAAATCAGGTCTGGAAAACGCCTATGTCCGTGCCTTTGCGTGGCGCGGCAGTGAAATGATGGGCATTTCAGCGCAAAAGAATACGATCCACCTCGCGGTCGCCGTCTGGGCTTGGGGAGACTATTTCGCCGACAAGATGAAGGGTATCGCGATGACGCATGCCAGCTGGCGACGCCCAGCGCCCGATAGCGCACCGTGTCATGCCAAAGCCGCTGGCCTGTATATGATTTGCACGCTGTCCAAGCACGAAGCGGAGCGAAATGGCTATGCCGACGCCCTGATGCTCGATTATCGCGGGCAAATTGCAGAGGCGACCGGTGCAAACATCTTTTTCACGCGCGACGGTGCACTGCACACGCCGACACCGGACTGTTTCCTGAACGGAATTACGCGCCAAACAGCGATCAAGCTCGCAAAAGCCCGCCAGATCGAGGTCATTGAGCGCGCGATCATGCCGGATGAGCTATCGACCTTCGACGAATGCTTCATCACGGGGTCTGCAGCTGAAATTACGCCGGTGGCTGAGATTGCAGGCCAGGCCTATCAGCCGTCGCAAGTCTGCGAAGCGCTGGTCAGTGACTATAGCGACCTCGTGAATCAGCGGATTTCTATGACGGTTTAAGGTCGCGGAAAAAAGCGAATGACAAGGCTTTAAGTTGTTTCCCCGCCCCTGCCCTTCATAGGGTCTGGTATGGACAGGGTGCTGAGGTCTCTTGAATCTCACAAAACGTGGGCGGCTTTTGCGGCTGCCGCGAGTGTCCATGCCATTGTGTTTGTATGGATAGCGATGCAAAAGCCGGGGCCGGGGATCGTGTCGCCCCCAGAGCCCGTCATCATTACACTCGTCACGGACATCGTACTGCCCGAGCCAGACCCGGAGGTCATCGAAGAAACGCCCGAACCTGTCGAACAGCAAGAACCGGAACCTGTGGAGGCGCAGCAGCCATTTCCGGCGACACCTAAGCCCGTGCAGACTGAATCTGCACAAGCACCCTTATCCAATGTCACCAACCTGATCGAAAGCCCTGACGTAT
>JBCBGJ010000434.1:0-2580 GCA_038526925.1 Pseudomonadota bacterium | reverse complement strand
ATGTGATTGTCTCAGTGGTGAAGCCGGTATCGGGACCTTCAAACATCCGAAACTCCCGACCGCTCGGAAGCGTTTCAACACGCTCGTCGAAATCGTATCTGTGTCCGCTCTCTGTTAGCACAACAATACGCATATCGGACCCAGTGCCTTCCAGTGCCTGTACATTCTCTGAGACGGGGACAATCGGGTCTTTTGCGCCGAAAACAGCGAGGTAAGGAAGATCACCAAGATCGCGTAGAAAGGGCGTCGGGTCATAAGAAAAACGTCTAAGCCAGAGTTTTGGCACATCTTCACGCGTGCGGGGAATGTCATCACCGCCAAAGCCCTGATCGAGCCAACCCTCAGCTTCGGCGGCGCGTCGGATCGGATCGAGCTTCGCGAAAGCTTCTTCGTCTGAGAGCGAAGGGTCTACGATGATACGGGAGACCTCGGCCAAAATATGCTGCTGGTTTTTGGATAGTCCAACGGCTTCGCCATAGGTCGCGGCTGAGCTGATTTGCTGTTGAATAATCGATGTCGAGGGACCAATCCAAGTGATCAGAAAAGCCGCCTGAACACCGCTAGCCCGCTCGCGTTGTCGTTCCGCAGCGGCCTGAATGGTCCAGGCGCCAGCGGATTCACCAAAGAAGCCTACGCGGTGTGCATCGACATTTGGCTGTGCGGCCAAGTGTTCCAAGGCGGCGACGGCATCATTTGTGAGCTGCTCAAACGTGAAGGTAGCACAATCTCCATCAGAAGCGCCGGCTCCACGTTTGTCGTAGGTTAAAACCGCGATACCATAATTTGCTAGGAAGCGAGCGCGGCCATTCAATCGTGACGCACATCCTCTCCCGCGGACCATAACCATTCCAGCGACCCGTTCTCCGAACTCTGGCAAGGTCAGAGTGGCGCCTATGCGGGCACCATCCGCTGAAGTAAAACTCGTTTCGGTCGAGGAGATGAGTGGCGCAGGGGGCGACGGAGATCGTTTCAAGTGAATCTGCCTACCATCGTCTCCGACGGTTCCGATCAGTTGCTCGAACTTCGGTTCCAACTCCAGGACGGCATCACCCGATAAAAGGTCTTCGATAATCAAGCCTTCGGGCGTGGTGCGGACCGTTTCGAAGCTCGATGGGGTGTAAAAGAACCAATCAGGGAACTTTGTCCGCGCCATGAAGGTGTCCTCAGATTTTTCGATCTCAAGCTCGACCGGAAGCACAGAACCATCCTTTATGATCGCGCCAGTCCAATAGCCGGACGGATCGAAGGACGAGTCGTGGTCAGCCAATGCGATAGGCGTGCTAAAAAGGAAGAGCGCGAATGCCGCGAGACCTAACACTTGTGATTTCAAATCCATACCTATTGATCCTTCGATTTGAGTTGGGGCAGACTTGCAGTCCACAATTGCACATCGCGCTTATCGCTGCATCAAGTTTGAAACGGCTTTGCCGACTTAGATGAATAAGCGGCCAATTCTTGCCCAGTGGGAGAAATAGCCAGCGGCTTTTGTGGGGCGACTTTAAGCCGCTCAGCTGCTGACCGCTTTCGGCGTCGGAGCGCACTTCGAACACTGCTAGATATGCCGCCTTACGATCTCTGGGGTCGAGTGTGCTTAAGTAAATTGTCTGCCGGAGTACTTGGCAAAGGTAGGTCCGAACGACGCAGTCCACTCTGATCGGTTACGGTAGCAAGTCTTCAGGGATCAGCACACCGGACTGAACCAATGGCGCAGTAGGAATTTGCCAAACTTGCAGCAGGCCTTCGGGGGCACCTGGGAAACTGCGATTAGACGTGAATACCAAAGACGTTCCATCGGGGGTAAAGCGTGCGCCGCCCTCATACGAAGGCGAGTTAACCAGAGGGCCGAGCGGCTGCGGCTGGCTCCACACCGATCCTGAGCGCCGCGATATGAAGATATCATCGCCGCCTTCGCCGCCGCGGTCTGGATAGGCTAACAGCATCACCGTACCCGACGGATTGATCCAACCTAACTGGTCGCGCCCTTTGGAGTTGATCGGCGCTGGAAGCGCCTCGACATTAAGGAAGCCGCCTTGACCATCGCTGCGGGCAACAAAGACGTCACGTTCGCCAACGCCGTCTTCTCGCTCGTCCCAGAAGTAGAGATCGCCATCGACTGTTAGCGTACCTGCGCTCTGGACATGAAACGCGCGCAGCGTTTTTAGACGCCCGGCGCGAGGGCGGTTAACGTCCGCACCCGAAATCGGCGCCGGTTCAGCATCCGCGGCTCCAAGCTGAAGAGTGTAAAGATCGAAATTCTCGATGATGTCGAGGTCGGCATACTTTGCTTGTGGCGCTGTCCAGGAAAAAACAAGTTGCTCACCATCCGGGGAAACACTCGGCCAATCGACGCGGAAGTCGCCTAGCCCGGGCACCAGTTTAGCAGTTCGCCATGCGCCGTCGATGTAGTCACTTTGGAATAGAAGCTGTGGGCATTGCCAGATCAGCGGGCAATTTGCGCGCGGGAAATAGGCGGTCTTGCCGTCCGGAGTAAAGGCTGGTGATAGGGTGACCTGGCCATCTATTGAGATAGTCTCGGGAGCAAAACGCGTTGGCTTTACATCTGCCTGGGAGTTGGCTGGC
>JBCBGJ010000433.1:0-2586 GCA_038526925.1 Pseudomonadota bacterium | reverse complement strand
GATTCAACAGGCTCAGCTAGACCCGCAAGGGTGAGTGATAAGAAACGAGATCCTGCGCTTTACCGCGCCTTTATCGACACCGCCTTGCGGCATCTGCCATTGGAACGCGCCGCGACCATTTACGCGGCGGCCTACAAAAACATGTCCGGCTTTTGAAAACAAAGCCAGACCGACATTGGCGCGGTAAAGCGCAGGATCTCGTTTCTTATCACTCACCCTTGCGGGTCTAGCTGAGCCTGTTGAATCTGACCAGCGCCCAGCGACTGTTTCGCATAGTGCGAGGCAGGCGCGAGCGCGATGCTTTTGCCTTCCAGGGTTGGCAGCCATTCTTGCAAAATATCAAATGTCACCGGGAATGGCATACCCGTTCCAAGCGAACTGCCTTGTTCAAGCGCTGCAGTTTCCAGAAGGAGCAATTGCTGAGAAATTTCGTCCGCGCCTGGACGTTCGTCAATCCAGGACATCGCTTTGCCAAATGCGAGATTGGACTTGCGGGCGCTTTCCCCAAACTTCGAGCCACGCAGACGCCCATCTTCAAACATAGCGACGCCCTTTTCGCTGAGCGTCGCCAGAACCGGGTCCACAGCCTCTGCATCGGTCGCGAACTTATCGCCCATATAGTTCATGACACCGACATAGCCGGAGGTCAGCCCCAAGAGGGACGTTAGACGCGTGGTGTTCTCGTCCGCCGACAAATCAGCTTTCATCACCTTCGGGTGGGGGCGCTGGCGACCGTAATCATAGGGTTCCATTGGAAGCTCAATCAGAACTTCATGACCCGCGCGGCGCGCGCGGCGAACCCAGCCGCGCAAATTGTCGGTGGTGGGGACGAAAGAGAGCGTGACTTCAGGGGGAAGTCCATTAATTGCAGCGAGCGTTCGGCTCGGGTTCGTGCCTAGCCCGCCAACGATAATCGAGACAGTTGGCTTGCCCTCAGGGTTTTCGAAGGGTCGCGCAAAGCGCGCCAAAGGCGAGTCCGCTGCAACGGATGGAGCGGTCTCAACCGGCGCCGCTGAGGCAACTTGGATCTGAGAGACCTGGCTATAGGTTTGGCCCGGCATAACTGTCCGGCCGTTGATGCGAATGCCTTTTGGCTTGTTGCTGGATATAGCAGCGACGGCGACTGGGCGCGCATCTTGATACTCGACACCAAGATCAGGTTCAGCCGCGCGCGGCGCTGTTTCGCTCTGCGCGGCGTCAGCAAAGCCAAGCGCTTGCTGATACCCTGGCAAACGTGGGTTGAGCTGCGGCGCATCTTCAGGAGCTTCGTCAAACAGGGCCATCCGAACCGTCGGACTGCCAGCGTCAGCGTTGCCAAAGACATGCATGGCAGAGCCAGCTGAGCCCAATACGAAGGTCAGCGTAAACGCACCCAATGCGCTATGAACGAGGCCGCTCCGAAAAGGGGATGGATCACGCGCCGGGCGAGCAGACATTGAGGCTCCTGAGAACACTTTAATTAGACCAATGGTTAGTGTGCCGTTCAAATGGTTAAGAAGAGGCAAACTCGAATTAACCTTTGGTCTGATTTGTGCAGTTCTTCGACCCCAAATCGATTAAAATTCGGACACGCTGGTTTTTAACAGTGGAAACAGGTTGAGGGGTTTAGCCTGCGCGGCTTCCTGTGCTCGCAAGCACACCGCCTGCGTTAAGAAACTCGATCGCTTTCTCGAGTTGATAATCATCACCCTCATAATCGACTGGCGGCATATCATCCGGGATGTGCGGAATGTCTCGCGCAGTACCGTCTTCATTGTCGAGCGCGTTTGGCAAATCTGCTTCAGAATAGCGCTTGATCTTGGCGAGCTCTTCTTCACTCACGCGGCGATTGGCAACTTCTAAGTCCGGAACAATGCCGGTTGACTGAATAGAGCGGCCTGATGGTGTGTAGTAGCGCGCCGTCGTCAAACGGATCGCGCCGCGCTCAGCGCCGAGTGGCATAACGGTTTGTACCGAGCCTTTGCCAAAGCTGGTCGTTCCGAGAACTGTCGCACGATCGCGGTCTTGCAGCGCTCCGGCGACGATTTCAGAGGCTGATGCGGAGCCGTTATTGATCAGAACAACGACGGGTACGTTCTTAAACACTTCCCCGCGCTGCGCATTAGACCGCATCACGTCACCAGGGCGACGGCCAATGGTTGAGACAACCTCGCCACCCGACAAGAATTGATCACTGACTGAGACGGCTTCATCGAGCAAACCGCCACCATTGTTGCGAAGGTCGAGAATGATGCCATTCGGACGCCGCCCAATCGTATCGCGGATCTCATCAAAAGCCTCGATCAGTTTTGTCGTCGTCTTCTTATTGTTGAAGGTTGCGATCCGGATATAGGCAATGCCATCACCCTTATCTTCAAACTCAACATATTTCGGTTCGATAACTTCGCGGACCAGCACAACGTCAAACGGATCTTGGCCATCGCGATAGACTGTAACGGTCAGTTCCGTACCGGGCTCGCCGCGCATATCGCGGACCGCATCGTCCAGGCTCAGACCGACAATCGCTTTCGCATTGAGGTGGGTCAGCAAATCACCTGACTCTAGACCAGCACGACTGGCTGGGGATTCATCCATTGGCGTGACGAC
>JBCBGJ010000432.1:0-2590 GCA_038526925.1 Pseudomonadota bacterium | reverse complement strand
CCCATGTAAAAGATCTGCGACGGCTCAAAGTTTCCGGCACGTTTCGCGCGCTCTCCTCTTCACTTTTTGGCACAAATCCTCAAAATGGGAGCCATGGCCCATACCCACGCCCCCAATCGCGCAAAAACGTCGTGCAGTCCGCAAGATACCGAAACTTTTTTGAAAGAAGCCGAGCAGCTGGTCAGCGCGAAAGGGCAAAAGCTCACACCGATCCGCCGAAAAGTTCTGCATCTTTTGCTGGAAAGCGAGGAACCGGCCAAAGCCTATGATTTGTTGGACAATCTTGATGGACTAGGCGCCGCGAAGCCACCAACCGTGTATCGCGCCTTGGATTTTCTCCAAGCAATGGGCCTCGTCCATAAGATCGAAAGCATGAACGCCTTTGTTGCCTGCGGGCATATACAGCATGAGCATTCCGCCGTGTTCTTGATCTGCGAATCTTGTGGCACCGCTGAAGAGCTGCATGCGATTGAAACCGGCGCGGCACTCTCAAAAGAAACCAGTACAGCCGGGTTTGCCATCGAGAATGCGGTGATTGAAGCCCGCGGCATTTGTCGGAAATGCAGCGCATGATCTCTTTGTGGAAAGGGATCGCGAACACATGGGATTGCGACGAGATGGGGCACATGAATGTGCGCGTCTATGTCGAGAAAGCCATGGAAGGGCTGGGCAGTTTTGCCGGCGCCATCCAGATGCCGCACGCCTTCCGCCCCAATGCACCGTCAACTTTGCTGCCGGCTGAGCATCATATTCGCTACATTCGAGAGGCCCATCCGGGGAAGCCGCTGACCATGACCGGTTGCGTGCTCGAATGGGATGAAACCAGCGCGCTCATCTATCAAGACATGCGCCACGGAGATGGTAGCGCAGCCGCAGCGTTCCGAACGCGCGTCCTGCACGTGGATGCTAAAACGGGAAAACCATTCCCTTGGAGCACACGGTCGCGAGCGCAGCTGGAAGCGTTGATAGATATACCGCCAGACGACACCAAACCGCGGGGATTGGACGGAAGTGTTGCGCCCATCCCAAGCAGTATGGCGACCATGGACCAGGTCATCGCGGCGCGTGCGCCAGAAATCGGCCGCGGCATGGTCCTGCCGCGAGAGTGTGACTCGTTCGGACGATTTTGGGCGCCCTGGTTTATGGGACGGATTTCAGATTCCGTGCCGACTTTGCTGCATGATTGGCGCTCGAAAGTTGCTGCCTCAAGCGGCGATGTGCGGATGGGCGGCGCGGTGCTCGAGTACCGGCTTATCTATCGCAAGTGGCCACGGGCCGGAGATCGTTACGTGATCCATACGAGCCTGGCTGACGTCGCTGAGAAAACGCACTCTCTGTCTCACTGGGTGCTGAACCCGGATACTGGCGAGGCCTATATTACAAGCCAAGCGGTCGCCGTGACGTTTGATCTGGATAAACGCAAAGTCATTCCAACGCCGCCGGAACAGATCGCGGAGCTTGAAAAGATCGCGCCGCGCGGGCTTGTCCTATAACGCGCGAGGTGCTCATTCGCAGCGCTCGGCGGGAAGACGGCGCAGAGGCCATTCAAGTCTTATGTGCCTCAATTACGAAGCTTTGCGTTGATGACCATCACAATCAGGCAGACCGGCTGACGCCCTGGCTCGCCAACAAAACTGTTGAAACGTTTCAGATCTGGCTGGACGCTCCGGACCGTATTCTGCTCATGGCGGAGCAAGACCAGTCTATTTTGGGAGTTGGTATGGCCTCCATAGATGGAGAGATCATGCTCAACTACGTTACGCCAAATGGTCGACTTGAAGGTGTATCATCCAAAATGCTCGCCGCATTAGAGCAAGAGCTTAGAGAGCAAGGACTGACGGAGTTGTACCTAGAGAGCACCCAAACCGCGCATCGCTTCTATCAAGCGCGCGGATGGGAGGATGCAGGCGCTCCAATCTCTGATGCCGGCATGATCAGTTATCCGATGCGGAAAATTGTCGGACCTTAACGCTAAAACGATCTTGAACTACCGACTGCGGAGCGAGCGTTTCATCGGCCCAACATCGTCGTCGCCTATCCCTTCGATCAGGCTTGAGATGTAGGAAGAGAGTTCATCACGGACATCATATGGCGCTTCCATGGGTAGGAAATGGGTCGTGTTCACCCGCTCTTTCAGGATCAGATGTGGGCACTTCTTTGTGAGGCGCGCGGCCACTTCATCCGTGAGAACCGAATTACTATCTGGGCGCAAAATCGTGATCGGTATCTTATGCTTTTTCACTTTGCCCAAGGCGCCCCAAGGTCGATTGCGCTGAGCCATAAAAGTCGCGGCTTCCCATTTCGGATCGCACAGCAATTGCCAGACTTGCTTATCGCTGTCTGGATCATTGCCATCCGTTCGGTCAAACGCATCGAGAATATAGTCTGCGAGGAATGGTTCACGCCACGTCGCAAAAGCGCCCCGGCCTTTATACTTGTATTGGATATGCTCACGGGAATCGAATTTGTTGCGGCGACGACGGGCCTGTTTGGCCATATGATGCCCACCGCGCCGAAACCCGAACGGCATGAGATGCATCGCCACCGCGATACTATATGGCGATGCATCTCATGCCGTTCGGGTTTCGGC
>JBCBGJ010000431.1:0-2590 GCA_038526925.1 Pseudomonadota bacterium | reverse complement strand
CGCTCGTCGTGCGCCGCGCAGAGAGTGTTGTCGAGCTCCCATCTGGCGGCTCAACCATGCTCGCAGGCCTTATTCAGTCGCGGGCACGTCAAACGCTTGATCAGCTCCCAGGTGCAGGAAAACTGCCGATCCTCGGGGCCCTTTTCCAATCTCGCGACTTTGAGAATCAAGAAACGGAAATGGTCGTCATCATCACGCCTTACCTGGTTGATCCAGCCAAGAAGGATGAGTTGAAAACTCCGGCGGACGGATTTGTGAACGCATCCGATGCGAAGACCATTTTCTTCGGAAAACTGAATGCTCAGTATGCTGAGCCTGGCAAAGGCTTGTCCAAAGAGAATTACTCGGCTCCGGTCGGGTTCATTGAGGAATAGGTGTAAGAATGTCAAAGAAAACACTTCTATCTTTCGGAGCCATTCTAAGCAGCGCAGCTTTTGTGGTTGCTTGCCAATCAAGTGGCCCACCGAACAATATTCCAGCAGAATACTTCACAGGAACTGCGCTTGATCGACACGAAATCGGTGTAAGACAGCATACGGAGTATCTAGAGGTTGCGCTTGACCCGCGTGATACGCAGCTTCGTGTCAGCGAGGTTATGAAAGTCCGTAGCTTCTTGGATCAGTATACGGATGTTGGTCATGGGCCAATCGTTATTTCTATGCCGAAGCATGCTGAAAACCCCCAGCTCGCTGTCGGCGCTGTGTCTGAGATTCGAGAGTTCGCTTGGGAAGCTGGCGTAAGTTACGACCAAATGCTCGGCGCAGCCTATGATGCGTCTCGGCGCGATAGCAGCCCAATCGTAATGGCTTTCAAGACCTACAAAGCCGTTGCCCCGAAGTGTCAGTCTTTGGCCGAAGTCGACATTTCGAACATGAGTTCAAACAACGATCTGCCCACGCTTGGCTGTTCAGTTCGCACCAATATGGCAGCGATGATCGCGGAGCCAGCAGACCTGCTTGGCGGTCGTGAGTTGAGCGAAGGCGATAAGATCCGCCGAGGGACGCAATTGCGACTTTGGCAAACCGGCGAGCCAACCGCCGCCGCACGTACAGATAGTGATTCAGGAGCTGTTTCGTCGGTCGTTAACTAGGCCGCTGAGACGCATCGGGAGAGACGTAGAATGTCGAACGATAACGCCCTTTTCGAAGACGACTTCGATATGGATTTCGAAGATGATTTTGATTCCGCTCTGACCAGCGTGATCGAAGATAATTCGGGACTAGAGAGCGTCGATCTCGACGCGCCTCAGAAAGACCTTTCAGACTTCGACCCCGACGATGTCACCGGCGATGATGTGCCAATTACGATCAGCGAATTTGAAGATGGCGGGCACCGCGCAATTCCGGCAATTTCGGCCATGGCGTTTTGTGAATCGAGCCGCACAGTTTCACTCATGGAGGCTGTCGCGAGCGACCGCCGAATGGCTCAAGCGACCTTGCAAACCCAAGAAGGCGGGCTCGAAGCAGCGATCGCCTATCTTCAAGAGAATCAAACACCGAACCTGTTGATCCTGGAATCGTCTGCTGCCAACGCGACGATGGTTGCTCAGATCGATGAGCTCGCCTCGCATTGCGATGAGGGCGTGCAGGTTATGGTCATCGGGAATACCAATGACATTGGCCTCTATCGCCAATTGATGGCGCGCGGCGTCAGCGAGTATCTCGTCCCGCCAGTTCCACCGGTTCAAATTGTGCGCTCTATCAGCCAGCTTTTTGCAGATCCGGACGCGCCATTCGTTGGTAAATCCATTTCCGTGCTTGGTGCAAAAGGCGGTGTTGGTGCATCAACGATCGCGCACAACCTCGCTTGGTCTCTTTCAGAGAGTGCGCAAGTAAGCACAGCTTTGATCGACTTGGATTTGTCATTCGGAACGACAGCGTTGGATTTCAACCATGAAAACCAACAAACCGTGGCTGATGCTTTGCTCGCGCCTGAGCGGGTTGACGATGCCGTGGTCTCGAAATTGCTCGCAAAGGTCACCGACCGACTGTCTTTGTTCACAGCGCCAGCGACGGTGTCTCAGATTATGGACATTCCGGCGGAGTCGTACACGTCGATCATCGATACTGTGCGCCGCGTCATGCCATATGTTGTGCTCGATATTCCACATGCTTGGAATGAGTGGACGTATCAGACGCTGCTCTCTTCGGATGAAGTGATCTTGGTGTGCCAACCAGATTTGGCTTCACTTCGGAACGGTAAAAACATCATCGACGAATTGAAGGCACAGCGCCCGAATGACGTCCCGCCGAAACTCGTCGTGAACATGACCGGTGTTCCAAAACGCCCGGAGATTCCGACCAAGGATTTCGCGGCTGCGATTGAGGTTGAGCCAAGCACCATTCTACCGTTCGATCCGCAATTGTTCGGCACGGCTTCCAACAATGGCCAGATGATTTCCGAGACGGATGCGACAGCAGACGCTTCAGTCTCGATTGATCAACTCGCTGGCGCACTGACAGGGCGCGAGATCGTGCCTCAAACAAAAACACTGCTTAGCAAACTGCTTGGAAAATAAGCGGACTTAGAGGGCTAACCTATGGCATTTGGCAAACGTACAGCAGGACCCGCAGCGACGAAGCCCGTCGCC
>JBCBGJ010000430.1:0-2594 GCA_038526925.1 Pseudomonadota bacterium | reverse complement strand
TCAGCGTACGCGGGATTGTTTAATCAGGCAAAGAACTGGCTTGCTCCAAGTGAACCTTACCCAGTTATTGCGGGATACTTCCATCTAAATGGGCAGGACTCTGGCAGCTATTTCCTGAGTACAGTTGAGAACGACCTAGACGACATATCTTACTCGAATTTTGCCTACTACGATGTGACGCTCAACATAAGCCGTGCCTCGTTTAGCACTGAGCGGTTCGTTGAGCAGTGCCGCGATCTCAAATTCTCTGAAGTACGGGGAATGTATCGGATTGAAACGAGCGTCTTTGGGTCTGTAACGCCCGAATTTCCCCAGCAGGGAGAAGAACTAGAAATCTCTTGCGGCGGGACACTTCTGACTGTCGATCTACTCAACGAACCATCTCTCGATACGCATACGCTTGGACAGGAGTTCTACTCGTTTTCGGGGCTTTTTGAGGTAACGACAGGCTTTTCAATCAATAATCTCACCCGCCTAACCCTCCGCGAGATCGAAATCGACCCGCAACTAGAAAGTGAACTGGATAAGATCGCTGAAGATTTGTGGGAAAAGATCGGCCCCGCTGTCTAGCAGGGCTTCTTTGGAGCCTGTAGGCGCTCAGGCTCGATAGTATTTCAAGCTATGCCCGCCGAACAGTTTGAACACTGACCTTGAACAGGCTGGCAATCTCACCAAGCGGTCGGCACTCCTCATCACGCATCCGCACAACCTCTTTGACCTGCTCGGCAGACAACGCTTTAGGACGGCCACCAACGCGACCACGCTTCCGCGCTGCTTATAACCCCTCTCGTGTGCGTTCCGCTATCCTACGGCGCTCAAAATGGGCGATAGAGGCAAACACATGAAAGATCAGCTCACCTGCGGGTGTTGTGGTGTCGATGTCCTCGGCCAGTGACCGAAACCCCGCCCCCTGCTTCTTGATGGCTTCTACGATGTCCAACAGATCGCGCAGGGAACATGCGAGGCGGTCGTACTTCGTCACCACTACCACATCGCCGTCGCGAAGCTGCTCAAGCATCTTGTCGAGTTCTGGCCGCTGCGCCTTCGCACCGCTGATCTTTTCTGAGAACAGGCGGGTTGCGCCCGCCGCTGTGAGCGCGTCAGTTTGAGCATCTAAGTTTTGGTCGGACGTGGATACGCGGGCATAGCCAATAATCATGCCAAAAACTTACCAAAACAGGTTTAGTTTTGGAACGGGTTTTTGGAAGGTCTAAGCCCTTGTCCACACGTTCTCTATCAGGGGTTTCCAAAAACGACCGATTTAGGTGAAAAACTCGACCTACTATATCTTGTGTTTGGTCGGGGCACGCCTTTCCAAACCGCTGTAATCGCGGTCAAAGGCAGTGTTTTTGGCAGTCGGACTTGTGGGCTGTGCCGATCCCTAGCAGGGGACCATTTTGGCAAGGCGTTTTAGGTTCTGGGCAGTGGCGGCGAGGAGGAATTCTTCGTTGGCTCCTTTGAGGCCTCGAAGCCGGAGGCGTTTGAAGTGGAGATGTCGTTTCAGATGGGCGAACAACATCTCAACTTTCTTTCGTCGTCGTCGGCTCTCGTCATAGGCCGCTGTATCGCGCAGATTGCGGACGGTCTGGCGCGCCTCTTCGTCCATGTGACGCGTGACGGTTCGGAACGGTGCGTCGGTGCAGGCCTTCTTGATCGGACATAAGCTGCAAGTGTCTTTCCCGGCAAAGTAGCTTTTGATCCGGTCATCTTTCCTGACCCGGCGCAGCGGCATTTCGTGACCTTCGAGACAGGTGTAGCTGTCGCGCTCGGAGTCATACTGGAAATGGCTGATGTCGTATTTACCCTTGGTCTGATGTTGACGATCCAGCACCGGCACATGCGGTGTGACTTCGCGCTTCAGGAGCCAGGCCAAGAACGGGCCGGTGCCATATGATCCATCCGCTGCCACCCGATCCGGGCGGAAGTCGTGGCGGTCACGGCTACGGTCCAGCATTGCCTTGGCCGCAACGATTTCCTGGCTGAGACGGGCGGGTGTGGCCTCAACGTCCACGATGATGCCGTGATCGGTATCGACCAGATAATTGGTCTCATAGCTGAACCGGCCTGGGCCGTCCTTCAGTGACCAAGCCGCCTCCGGATCGGTCTCCGAGATATACTTGGGCGGCTTTCTCTTCGGGCCGAATTGTGCCGCCCCATCGGCTTCAGCCAGATTGTCCAAATAGTCAGCGACCGGGCGCTTTACCTGATCCTTTTGAGACCAGATTTTCTGAACGGCGTCCGGTGCATCCTTGCGATCCCGATTAGCATCGGCCTCGATAGTGCTACCATCAATGGCTGCGTCCGTGCCGCCGACAATACCGAAGCCGATGCACTTCTCCACGACGCTTTCGAACAGACGACGTAGCACATCGCCTTCAGCAAAGCGCCCGTGGCGGTTCTTGGAAAAGGTCGAACGATCCGGCACCTGGCCTTCCAAGCCCAGCTTGCAAAACCACCTGTACGCCAAGTTGAGATGGACTTCCTCGACCAACCGTCGCTCGGACCGAATGCCGTACAAGTAGCCGATCAGCAACATCCTGAGCATCAGCTCGGGATCGACGGACGGGCGTCCAGTATGGCTATAGAGTGCCGCC